>DATFRE010000486.1:0-4225 GCA_035263545.1 Dongiaceae bacterium | reverse complement strand
CCTCGGTCGCGGCTTCGCGGCGCAACCGGCATGACAGCGGCGGGAACAAAGGGGCCGGTGGCCCTGGTCACCGGTGCCGCGCGGCGCATCGGGGCAGCCATCGCCCGTGACCTGGCGCGCCATGGCTGGGCCGTCGCCATCCACTATCGCGCCTCGAAGGACGAGGCGGAGGCCCTGGCGCGGGAAATCGAGGCGGCGGGAGGCCGTGCGGCGACGATCGCCGGCGACCTCGCACGCGAGGCGGAGGTCGAGACCCTGATCCCGCGGGCCGTCGAGGCCCTCGGTCCGCTGACCTGCCTCATCAACAACGCCTCCGTCTTCGAGATGGACAAGATCGATTCCGTCACGCGAGAGTCATGGGATCGTCATATCGAGACCAATCTGCGCGCGCCTCTGGTGCTGAGCCAGGCCTTCGCCCGCCAGCTTCCAGAGGGCATGAACGGCAATATCGTCAACCTTCTCGATCAGCGGGTCTGGAAGCTGACCCCCTATTTTCTTTCCTACACCGTTGCCAAGAGCGCGCTCTGGACCCTGACCCGAACTCTCGCTTTGGCGCTGGCGCCCCGGATCCGCGTCAATGGCATCGGGCCAGGCCCGGCGCTCGCGAGCGAGCGCCAGAGCCTCGAGCAGTTTCGCCACCAGCAGGCCGCGGTGCCCTTGCAGCACGGGCCAGAGCTCGCGGAGATCGCGGCTGCTGTCCGCTTCATCCTGGCCTCGCCCTCCATGACCGGCCAGATGATCGCGCTCGACGGCGGCGAGCATCTGGCTTGGGCCCAGTCGGCCCGCGGCTTCGTTGCGCGCGAATAGGGGCGGGAGGATAATCGGCCATGCCCAAGCCAAGAGCCGTCGCCAAGCTCGCCCATCGGCCCGCCCCGCAGGAAGAGAGCATGCGGATCCAGGTCCGCGACCTGATGCTCAGCGCCAAGATCGGCCTGCACCAGCATGAGCGCATCGCCAGCCAGCGAATCCGCATCAATCTCGACCTTGCCATCGCCGATCCCGGCGAGATCGACGACGATTATGACAAAGTCGTCTGCTACGGCGAGCTCGTGACCGGCGTGCGCCACGTGGTGGGAGCGGGCCATGTCAATCTGGTCGAGACCCTGGCGGAGCGGATCGCCGCCATGTGCCTGGCGGACCCGCGCGTGCTGAGTGCCCGGGTCCGCGTCGAAAAACTCGACGTGTTTCCCGAAGCGACGTCGGTTGGAGTTGAGATCGAGCGTCACCAAAGCAATGCTATGACCCAGAAGGGCGCCAGTTGAGACATTTTCCGGATTCCGCGCGGAAGTGATTGAAAAAGCGTCACTCTCCACCTTGAAAAGATGAACGCCGTCAGCGGAGTTTTGCACAGCGGTCGAGGCGGGCTGCGATCTGAGGGGCGAGTCAAGCCCAAAAATCCTTCCGAGATAGAAGTGTCACAGGACTGTCTAAAATTGAGAGGCAATTTCAATAGGTTAGGCTTTCTGCTTATTTTTTAGGCAAATAGATGAATGTAACGGATTCGCTGGGCTCCCGGCCGGCGTGGGCACAGTTTTCGACAAACTTATCCACAGATTCCGTGGATATCTGAGCCGGCACCGAATCCGAGTCGCGAGCCGATGACCGAAGATTCCGCAGAGAACCGCCAGATTCCCGAGGCCGGGAGCGGCAGAGCCCGCGGCGTGGAGGTCATCGCCGAGGCGTTGAAAAACCTGCCCGGCAGCCCTGGCGTGTATCGCATGTTGAACCGGTCGGGTGACGCGCTCTATGTCGGCAAGGCAAGAAATCTTAAGAAAAGAGTCGGCGCCTATACCCAGATCGGCAAGCTGCCCGAGCGGCTGCGACGGATGGTGAGCGAAACGGCTCAACTGGAGGTGGTCACCACCCACACCGAGGTCGAGGCGCTGCTGCTCGAGATCAATCTGATCAAGCGCCTGATGCCGCGCTACAACGTGCTGCTGCGCGACGACAAGTCATTCCCCTATATCCTGATCACCCGGGACCACCCGGCCCCTCAGATCTCCAAGCATCGCGGCGCCCGGGCGCGCAAAGGCGACTACTACGGTCCCTTCGCATCCGCCGGTGCCGTGCATCGGACCATCACGGCGCTCCAGCGCGCCTTCCTGCTGCGTTCCTGCGCCGACAGCGTCTTCGCCAGCCGGACGCGGCCCTGCCTCCTCTATCAGATCAAACGCTGCTCGGCCCCCTGCGTCGGGCGGATCTCATTGGAGGATTACGGCCATCTCGTCGACCAGGCACGCGATTTCCTGGCTGGGCGTAGCCGCGATGTGCAGGAGCGCCTCGGCGGCGAGATGCAGGCGGCGAGCGACGCCCTGGACTTCGAGCTGGCGGCGGCGCTGCGCGACCGGCTACGCGCGCTGGCCCTGGTCCAGTCCCACCAGGACATCAATGTCGCCGAGATTCGTGACGCTGATGTGATCGCTGCATGTCAGGCGGGCGGCCATACCTGCGTCCAGGTCTTCTTCTTCCGCGGTGGCAGCAATTTCGGCAATCGCGGCTATTTCCCCAGCCATGATCGGAATCTTCCGCTTTCCCAGGTGCTGGCCGGCTTCCTTGCTCAGTTCTATGCCAATAAGGTGCCCCCGCCTCTGATCCTGGTGAATGAGCTGCCAGCCGAGTGCGAGCTGCTCAGCGAGGCGCTGGCCATCCGGGCGGAGCGCAAGGTCGAGATCACCCGCCCGACCCGCGGCGCCCGGCGCAATCTGGTCGACAATGCCCTGGCCAATGCCCGGGAGGCGCTGGCCCGGCGCCTGGCGGAAAACGCAACCCAGCGCCACCTTCTCGAAGGCGTGCAGCAGGCCCTCGGCCTCGAGCAGGCCCCTCAGCGGATCGAAATATATGACAACAGCCATCTTCAGGGCCGCAGCCCCTATGGCGCCATGGTGGTCGCCGGCCCCGGCGGCTTCACCAAGAGCGCCTATCGCAAGTTCTCGATCGCCGGCGAGGGGGCGCCAGGCGACGACTACGCCATGATGCTCGAGGTGATGACCCGCCGCTTCGCCAGGGCCCAGAAGGAGGATCCCGATCGCGAGCGCGGGCAATGGCCAGATCTGGTTCTGATCGATGGCGGTGCCGGGCAGCTGAGCGCCGCCCAGGCGGCGCTCGACGATCTCGGCATCGACGATGTCGCGCTCTGCGCCATTGCCAAGGGACCGGACCGGGATGCCGGGCGGGAGCGCTTCTTCCTGCCCGGACGCGACCCTTTCAGCCTGGAGCCGCGCGACCCTGTCCTCTACTACCTGCAGCGCCTGCGCGATGAGGCCCACCGCTTCGCCATCGGAACCCACCGGGCCCGGCGCTCCGCGGATATCGCCCGCTCCCCCCTTGACGAGATTCCCGGCATCGGCGGCAAGCGCAAGCGCGCCCTCCTGCTCCATTTCGGCTCGGCCAAGGGGGTCGCGGCCGCCGGCCTCGCCGATCTCGAATCCGTAGCCGGGATCAGCAAGGCGGTTGCCAAAAAGGTCTATGACTACTTTCATGGCCAGGGCTAGGCCCCTACAATGCCGCGCCTTTTACGGACCCTCGCATGACGGCACTCCCCAACTTGTTGACGATGTCGCGGATCGCCGCCATTCCGCTCATCGTGATCCTGCTCTATTTCGACGCACCCCACTGGCGCTGGCTGGCGCTGGGGCTCTTCGCCGCCGCCTGCATCACTGATTTCTTCGACGGCTATCTCGCCCGCAGCCGCAAGCAGGTCTCCGATCTCGGCCGCTTTCTCGATCCCATCGCCGACAAGCTGCTCGTTGCCGCCGTGATCCTGGTCCTGGTGGCCGAGCGGCGGCTCACCGGCTGGGCCATCCTGCCGGCGCTCATCATCCTCTGCCGCGAGATCCTGGTTTCCGGCCTCAGGGAGTACCTGGCAGGCCTCCATGTCAGCGTGCCGGTCAGCCAGCTCGCCAAATGGAAGACGCTCCTGCAGATGCTGGCGCTCGGATTCCTCATCCTGGGTGATGGCGGTGCGCCCCAATGGCCGATCAGCCTGATCGGGGAGATCGGGCTATGGGCGGCCGCAGCCCTCACCCTCGTCACCGGCTACGACTATCTGAAGGCCGGCCTCAAGCATATGTAGCCATGCGGGTGATCGGACTCGCAGGGTGGAGCGGGGCTGGCAAGACGACCCTGGTGGTCCGTCTGGTGCCCGAGCTGGTTCGCCGCGGCCTCACCGTCTCTACCATGAAGCATGCCCATCACGGCTTCGACGTCGACCAGCCGGGCAAGGATT
>DATFRE010000485.1:0-24715 GCA_035263545.1 Dongiaceae bacterium | reverse complement strand
TGACGGTGCCGCTCGGCAGGCGCCGGGCGGTGAAGCCCTTGATCTCCGTATCGGCCAGGCTCGTGCCCGGCGGCAGCGCGTCGACCGCCCGCTTGCTGATCTTGCCTCGCATGGCGTGCCCTCGGGCTCTCCGGTGCGCACACACTATGCACACCCCCGTGGTGCAACGCTAGGAAAAAGGATGAAAGAGGGTGAAACAGAGAAACCCCTGCGCCCCAGGCCTCCCCTGGCGTGGCTGGCCCCAAATGGCGGATTTCCGCACCCCTCGCCGACTCGCGGCCCGTGATTCCCGGTGGCGAGCCGGCTGGGGAACAATACCCAGCGCTTCCTCGATGCCGGAATGGATCCCGACCTGATCAATAACGGGGCAGAGACGAGAGCCGCGGTCGCGCTACTCACCCGCAGCATTCGCATCCTTTCCGCCGGCGACACGCCCGGCCAGACCTTCGAGCAGGCAGGCAATGTCGCTGCCAGCTGCCAAAACGGAGCCGTGGTGCCCTATTGCTACTATTTCGGCGCGCACGCGATCTTCCGGCAGGGATTCAAGCAGCTCCAGATCCAGGGCGCCGAATTCGTCAACATGGGCCAAGGCGGGAAGCTCGGCCACTACCCGATGCATTTCCACATGGCGCGCCAGGTGCCGAGCGACACCTTCATCAAGGACTCCACGGTCAATGAATCGATGACCCGCTGGATCGTGCTCCATGCGACCCAGGGCGTACTGCTCCAGCGCAACGTGGGCTACAAATCCATCGGCCATGGATTCTATCTCGAGAGCGGGAACGAGACCGACAACAAGCTCTACGCCAATCTCGGGATCTTCGCCCGGGCCGCCGTGAACAACCCGCAGAACCCCCGCAAGGTGCCGGGCATCCTTGCCGCGGATGCGAACGACGCGAGCGGCGTCCAGCTGTCGACCGATTCCTTCCCCTATCGCACCGACTACCAGCACCCCAGCGTGTTCTGGATCACCAATGGCTGGAACGACTTCATCGGCAACATGGCCGCCGGCGCCGGGGCCGCCTGCGGCGCCGCCTATTGGCTGGTGCCTGCCTGGAACAGCGACACGGTCGACGTGCCGACCGACCTCAACCAGCAGTTCGGCTACCACATGAAATGGACGGGCTTCGCCCAGCTGCAGTGGCGCTCGGCCAATGCGGCCTCGACGCCGCTGAAGGTGTTCTCCGGCAATTTCGCCAGCTCGACCATGAACTCCTTCCAGACCGTCTCAACGACCGCGGAATGTCACGGTGCGGACTACCCCAGCAGCCCGGATGCGGGCCTGCCCGGCCGCTTCCCGGGGATCAGAAGCTATGCCCCGCCCCCGCAGCCGCCGAATAAGGTCGACGCCGACACCTATTATCCACATGTGGTCGGTGGCGGGCGCGTCGCGACGATGTGCCCGCTCAACAACGGCGTCCGCGATTGCAGCCTGTTCACCACCCAGGCGACCCTGTCAGTCTGCGCCCATGGTCCGCAGCTGCCCTATTGCGCGGTGACGGTGCTCGACCATTACACCTCATCCTTCCATTGGGCCGAGACCAATCTCTCTTCCATCTGGCTCCGGCCCCAATGGGCTCTGGTGGACGACAGCGTGCTGACCGATGTCCAGAACGGCGGCCTCAGCTTCATCACCAGCGGCGGCTATGACCGTTCGAGCGCGGTCGACGGCGACTGGGCGCTGGTGAGAACCTCGCTCTTCGTCGGCAACACGCAGCCGGACAATGGCTACAACTCCAATGCCGGTCCTTTCGAGAACGGCACCGCCAACTCGCTGCCCTGTGACAACCCCGCGCCCCCGCAATCGCCCCCGAACGCGCCGCCGCAGTCCTTCTGCTCGAATGTCGCGGAGGGCGTCAGCTTCCCGCTCAGCAATTTCGGCGTGAACCAGCGGATGTTCAGCATCTATGACGGGCCGGCCTACGAGGAATCGAACATCTTTCTGGACATCACCCGGCGGCTTTGCGACGGCAGCGCCAATCTCTGCGTCTATGCGAACACGCTCGGCGTCCGCAAGCAGACGACCGGCGGCATCATCAGCTGCTATCTGGCGAACGCGGCCATCGGTTGGAAGCAGCCGAACGGGTTCTTCTATCCGCCCTCCTTCCATTCCTCGAACCTGTTCTTCGACAATGTCGACACCAGGCACTACGTCATCGACGCGCTGCTCCAGCCGGGAACGTATCTCGAGGACGAAGCCCAGAAGACGGCGGATTACTGCAAGCCGGTCGGCAATCCCACCTATCCGCTCTACTTCACCAATTTCACGGATATCGACCGGCAGACCGAACTCAACGACGATGACGGCACGCTGACGGGGCTGACCAATGACGCCGGCACGGGGACCATCTCGGTCAATCCGGCGGATTTCTTCAATGCCCCGGTGCAGACGGCGGAATGCGATTCCAATATCGGCATCTCTCCGACGCTGGCCTGCCCCAAGAACAATGCGCCGCAACCCACGCCGACGCCGACCACCGCCACGACCAGCCCCTACGACTATGTCACCGCCGCCCTGTTCCCCCAATGCGGAGTCGGGCCCGGCGATCCGAACGGACGCTGCGGTAGCGTCCCCAGCGGCCCGGACCAAGGCAGCGGCGGAACCTGGTCGCAATCCTGCACGAACCCCGGCTGCTACGGCGCGCCTCTCTATCGCCAGTACCTGACGGGTACGGGGACCAACTCCGCCGACGCGACCCGCGAGGTGAAGCGCTGGTTCGATAACGACTGCAAACAACACCCGGCCACGCCGCAATGCCGCTGGCCCTTCGTGCGGATGGGCGGGCAGGCCGACTACCAGCGCAGCACGCTGCTGGCCAATCACGGGGTCTATTATCTCGACACCAGCGTCAGCCTGAACACGCAGAACACCGAGAATTTCACCACGGCCACGCCCCGGAGCGTCAACGTCTTCCAGGCCGGCCAGACCTATTACATGTATTTCCTCTATGCCAAGCCGGCGAGCCGGCTCACCTTCCAGATCTATGTCGGCAAGGACTTCGACCTCACAAACAGTCTCTCGGCGGTCCGGTCGACCCTCGACACCATGCCGATGAGCGCGATCACCCCGTTCTCGCCCTGGCCCGCCGCCTGGCAGAAGAACTACAACGACGCCGTCGCCTGCGCCGGCTTCGCCGATGATAAATGCGGCATCCTCCAGGTGACCGTGGATTTCTCCGGCCAGAAGGACGAGTTCAGCCTGCCGGCCAACGGCCTCTGCCAGCCTTCGACCTTCTGCCGGACGACCCTTGCCGAGCCCGGCAATCCCGCGACCTGCGGCTGCGCGCTCCAGCCGGACGACCCGCTGATCGTCGCCGATCCCAGCTTCGCCAAGCATTGCCAGCAGGCCTGCAGCGTCTGGTCGGTCAAGGCGCTGGATTTCCCGCCGAACGGCGTCTACGGCTTCTCCTTCACCTTGCCGGCCGACTTCCTTGCCGACGATATGGGCCAGTCGCGCCGCCCGATGCCCGCCATCTTCCCCACAACGCCCAGCAACGACGGCAAGCCGGACTGGCTGACAAAGTTCGTGCGGACCGCCGTCGGACCGGACAATGCCGCGGGCGGCAGCTGCTACTACCCGCAGGTGCCAGGAACAGACTGCCCTGTCTTGCCGTGACCCCGGGTCCAAGGGACGCTAAAGCCCGCCGCCGAGCCTCCGGCGCGGTGCCCAGCGCCCGGGGCCATTCACGGCCGCGAACAGCAACCCGGCGATAAACGTGAAGTGGTCGATGAAGAAGCCGAACTCTGCCTGGCTGCCCGTCCAGTGCGCGGGACCATGAAAGGCAAAGGCCAGGAACAGCACATAAGCGGCAGCCAGCAACACCGCTTCTGAGAAGAACGCCCCAGTCAGAAGAGCGAGCACCAGCGGGGATTCAAACACAGCAGCCGCCCAGGCCAGCAGAAGCGGGATCGGGAATCCAGCTGACGCGATGTAATCGGCGGTGGCCTGCATACCGGCGAACTTGAAGCCGGCCGCCATCGCGAAGACGCCCGCGAAGATCAGGCGGCCCAGAAGGGTGGCGACCGATCGCCAAAGGGCTTCTGAGGTACTCATTCGAGCGGCATTCTGACATCGAATGGAGGTGGAGCAAGGGGGTTGGACAACCTCCGGTCGCCCTCAAATCCGGCGGTCGATCAGATGAATGAAGGAGCCCGAGATATTGCCGCGGCGGCGGCCGGTGCTGCCCAGAGACTGGCCGAGCGCATCGTGGCAATCGAAAAGCGCCTCGCCCTCGCCTTCCGCAAGGACCGTCACATAGTGGAATTCATGACCGCGGAAGGTGGCGCCGGCGAGACCTAGAGGACCGGTGTCGCGCAGGCTGGCCTCGCGATACCCCAAATGCAACCGCGGTTCGGCGAAGGAAGACTCCAGCGGCAGCAGCCCGGCCATGGCATGGCGCTGCCCATCCTTGTCCACGAGGCCGGTGCCCAGGGTCATATAGCCACCGCATTCACCGAAGATCACGGTATCCGTGGCGGCGACACGCCGCAATCCGTCGAGAAAAGCACTTCCTGTGGCCAGGCGTCCCGCATGGAGCTCGGGATAGCCACCGGGGAGATAGACCGCATCGCAGGCCGCGGGTGGTGCTTCATCGGCCAGCGGCGAGAAGAAAATGATCTCGGAACCGGCTTGGTGCCAAGCGTCGAGCTGGCCTGCATAAACGAAGCCATAGGCCGCATCGCGGGACACGGCGATGCGCTGGCCCAGAGGCGGAAGGGACTCCATTTTCGAGAGCGCAGGCTGAGGACGGATTGGCCGCGCGAGATCGAGCAGCTTGCCGAGGTCGAGCCGAGGCTCCAGGCAATCGGCCAGCCGATCGAGGAAGCCCTCGAGATCGCCATGCTCCATCGCCTGGACGAGGCCGAGGTGGCGCTCCGGCAGACGTAGATCCTCCACCCGTGGAATGCAGCCCAGCACCGGAATACCAAGCGGCCCGGCGGCCCGGCGCAAGGCGGCCTCGTGGGAAGCGCCGCCGACGCGGTTGAAGATGACCCCGTCGATGGCGGTATCGGCGCGGTGTCGCGCGAAACCGCCGAGAAGTGCACCGGCGGACTGCGCCTGGCCACGGGCATCGATGATGAGAATAACCGGCCAACCGGTCAGCACCGCGAAATCGGCGGCCGAGGCGGTGCCGTCGGCCGCGCCGTCGAAGAGACCCATCGCGCCTTCGACCACCGCCAACGCCCCATCCTGCGACAGGCGATCCAGCATGGCCAATACTGTTTCCGGCCGCATGGCCCAGAGATCGATGTTGAGGCAGGCCCGACCCAGGGCAGCCGAATGAAAGGCGGCATCGATATAGTCGGGTCCGAGTTTCGCAGCCGAAGCTGGAACTCCTCGCCGGGCCAGCAGACGCAAGAGCCCGGCTACCAGAGTCGTCTTTCCGCTGCCGGAAGCCGGAGCGGCGAAGATCAGGCCGGGTCCTTTCAGGCGAGAGGCCTTCACGCGCTTTCGCTGCGGCTCTTCTGGCCCAAGGGATCGGCGATGAGCCTCTTGCCGGCAAGGGCGCCCAGCCAGTCGAGCCCGCCGCGCAGCCGCACAACTTCGCCCACCACCACCATGGCCGGCGGCTCGATGCCCGAGGCCGCGATATCGGCCGCGACCCTGCCGAGAGTGGATTCGAGCACCCGCTGCTCCGCGGTCGTGGCCTTGGCGATGACCGCGACCGGCTCGCTCACAGCCCGGCCCGCGGCCAGCAGTCGCTCGACGATGGGTTCGATGTGCTTGAGGGCCATATAGATCACCAGCACCGGCGCGCCGCGGGAGAGTGACTCCCAATCGACCGTATCGGGGACAAGCCCGCTCGAGTCATGGCCAGTGATGAAGGCGACGGCGGAATTGACCTCGCGATGCGTGACCGGAATCCCGGCATAGGCCAGGCCCCCGATGCCCGCGCTGATGCCCGGCACGATTCGGAAGGGGACACCCGCCGCCACCAGCGCCAGGGCCTCCTCCCCCCCACGGCCGAATACGAAGGGATCGCCGCCCTTCAGGCGCAGCACCCGCCGGCCCTCGCGAGCGAGCTCGATCAGCCGGAGCGAGATGTCGCGCTGCTTCGCCGACGGCTTGCCGCCGCGCTTGCCCGCATATTCCAATTGGACGCCGGACCGTGCGAGATCGAGGATGCGGCTATCGACCAGCGCGTCATAGACGATCACCTCGGCCTGGCGCAGGCCGTGGAGCGCAAGGACCGAGAGCAGGCCGGGATCGCCCGGCCCAGCCCCGGCGAGCCACACACTTCCCGCCTCGAGGGCAGGCAGGTCGCGGAAAATCTCCTCCATGCCGCCCATTCTAGGGGCTGGCGCCCCCTCGACTAGTCAAATCAGGACATGGGATTTATGAATAACGCCATGGGAAACAAGCCGCGCGGGCCCCTGCGCCGGGGCTGGACCACCGGCGCCTGTGCCGCTGCGGCCGCCAAGGCCGCCTATGCGGCCTTGCTGACGGGCGAGTTTCCCGATCCTGTCGAGATCCGCCTCCCCAAGGGCGACCGGCCGAGCTTCGCCCTGGCGCGCCAGTCGCTGTCGCTACAGCTGGCAACCGCCGGCATCGTCAAGGATGCCGGTGATGATCCCGATGTGACGCATGGTGCCCTGATCCTGAGCCATGTGCGCCTGCTGCCGCCCGGCGCCGGCGTGGTCTTCCACGCTGGCGTGGGCGTCGGAATCGTCACCAAGCCCGGACTTCCCATCCCTGTGGGCGAGCCCGCCATCAATCCGGTGCCGCGGCAGATCATGCGCGAGGCCATCGCCGAGCTTGCCCAAACCCATGGCGGCGCAGGCGACGTCGAGATCACAGTGGAGGTCCCAAATGGCGCGGAGCTCGGGCGCCATACCTGGAACCCGCGGCTGGGGATACTGGGCGGCATCTCGATCCTGGGCACCACCGGTGTGGTGCACCCCTATTCCTGCTCCGCCTGGATCGCCTCCATCCACCGCGGCATCGATGTCTGCCGCGCCAACGGCGTCGATCATGCCGCCGCCTGCACCGGCTCAACCTCCGAGGCCACGGTTCAGCGGCTCTACCACTTGCCGGGGCATGCGCTCATCGACATGGGGGATTTCGCCGGCGGCACGCTGAAATATCTCCGGCGCCATCCGATCCCGCGCCTCACCATCGCCGGCGGCTTCGGCAAGCTCTCCAAGCTCGCCGGAGGTGCCATGGATCTCCATTCCGGTCGCAGCGAGGTGGATCGCGAGCAGCTCGCCGAGGTCCTCCTCAGTCTCGGCGCCACGCCGCCTCTGGCCATGGCGGTGCGCAGCGCCAACACTGCCGGCGAGATCCTGGGGCTGGCGCAGTCCGCCGGGCTGGCGCTGGGCGATGCCATCGCCGCCCGCGCACGCGACCAGGCGCTTGCCATGCTCGACGGCGATGTGTCCATCGAGGTCATCGTCGTCGATCGTGCCGGCGAGGTGGTCGGCCGTGCCGGATTCTAGGCGGCTTCTGATCCTCGGCGGCACTGGCGAGGCCCGTCAGCTTGCCGATACGCTCGCCACGCGCCGCCCCGGGCTTTCCGTCATCACCTCGCTGGCCGGGCGCACCGTCGAGCCCCGACGGCCGGCCGGAGAGCTACGGATCGGAGGATTCGGCGGCGCGGCAGGACTTGCCGACTATCTGCGGCGCACGCAGGTCGACCTGGTCATCGATGCGACCCACCCTTATGCCGCCGCCATCAGCCGCCATGCGGTGGAAGCCTGCCGGTCAGCCGCCAGGCCCCTGCTCCGCCTCGAGCGCGGGCCATGGCGGGCAGAAACCGGCGACCGCTGGGCCGAAGTCGATAGCCTGACGGCCGCAGCGCGCGCGGCACCCTCTCTCGGCCGCCGCGCCTTTCTCACCATCGGGGTCAAGGAGCTGAGCGCTTTCGCCGGGATTCCCGATCTCTGGTTCCTGGTGCGGCTCGTGGAGATGCCGGCCGAGCCATTGCCCTTGCTCGACCATGAAATTCTGCTCGGGCGCGGCCCCTTCGCCGCCGGGGCCGAACGCGATCTGCTGCGCGGCCGGGGAATCGAGTTCGTCATCGCCAAGAACAGCGGAGGAGTGGCGACCTACGGCAAGATCGCCGCCGCCCGCGAGCTCGGCCTGTCTGTCATCCTGTTGCGCCGGCCGGAACTTCCGCAGGCCGAGACGGTCGAATCAGTCGAGGCGGCCACCGCCTGGGTCGCGGCGCGTCTCGGGCCTTCGGGCTCCTGACTTAGGCGCTTTCAAGTTTGAATCGCCTGCCTGGCTTTCGACGATCGCCGTAGGTTGGGGTTTCCGCGTCCTGCGCCGCCGGCTTCAATGCCGGCGGCGCAGGCAGGGAAGAGAACTCAGAGAGGCAGCTTTCCGTCTGCCATCATCCTCATGATCACGTCATAGGGAAGAGTCTGGCCCTGCGGCTTCTCGTTATCGAGCTTGGCCCAGGGAGCGCCAGGCTGGTCGTACCAGTATTGCGCATCTCTTTCGGGGTTCAGTTTCGGTCCGCAATCGCCCTGCAATCCCGAACGGCCGATGCGTTCCATCACCTCGTCCTGCGCAGCCGCCAGGTTGTCGAGAGCCGTCTCTGGCGTCACCTCACCGGCGACGGCTTCGCCGATGTTCTGCCACCACAGCTGAGCAAGCTTGGCGTAATCGGGAACATTCAGACCTGTCGGGGTCCAATACTTGATTCCCGGGCCGCGGAAGAACTGAATCATGCCACCATACTTGGAGCCATCCGGATCGTCGAACGACTTGTCCTCGACGGTGCTCTTCCGGATGAATGTCCAGCCGACATGGGACTTCTTCAGATCCACCGTCTTCGAGGTGATGAACTGCGCGTAGAGCCACGCTGCCTTGGTCCGGTCGAGGGGCACGTTGTTCAAGAGGGTCCATGACCCCTCGTCCCGATAACCCGCCTTCATGCCATCCTTCCAATAGGGTCCATGAGGCGTCGGTGCCATACGCCAGAGCGGCTTGTCCGCGTCGTCCACCGTGTTGTTGCCCTTGCTCTTGGGCTCCAGCATGGTCGCCGCGAAGGCCGAGTACCAGAAGATCTGCTGAGCGACATTGCCCTTCGAGAGACTGGGCAGGGACTGATAGAAATCCATCCCGAGCGCGCCCGGCGGGGCATATTCGCGCAGCCAATCCATGTACTTGCGCAAGGCAAACTGGGCGGCTGGGCCGTTGACGTCGCCACCACGCGTAACGCTGGAGCCGACCGGCCGACAGCCATCCATGCGGATACCCCATTCGTCGACGGGATAGCCGTTGGGGATCCCGACATCGCCGGCGCCGGCCATCCCAAGCCAGTCGTCGGTGAAGCGCCAGCCGAGGTCCGGCGCTTTCTTGCCGTAATCCATATGGCCGAACACCGCCTTGCCGTCGATCTCCTTCACATCGTTTTTGAAGAAGCTGGCGATGTCTTCATAGGCCGACCAATTGACCGGCACGCCCAGGTCGTAACCATATTTCTTTTTGAACGCCGCCTGCAGCTCCGGCTTGTCGAACCAATCCTTGCGGAACCAGTACACGTTGATGAAGGACTGGTCGGGCAGCTGCCAGAGCTTTCCGTCGAAGCCGCGCGATTTCAGCCCGGTTGCATCCGCTAAGCCAAGAAAGTCATCGAGCTCGAAATATGGATCGGTAACCTCTTTCCCATCACCGGCCATCCAGTCGGTCAGATTTCGGGCATACGGGTACCGGGCGTGGAATCCGATGAAATCGTCGTCGTTGATGTAGGCATCGTAGATCGGATTCCCGGTCTGCACTTGAGTCTGCAGCTTTTCGACGACATCGCCCTCCTGGATGACGTCGTGCGTGACCTGAATCCCGGTGATTTCCTCGAATGCCTTGGTGAGAACCTGCGATTCATAGGCATGAGTCGGAATGGTTTCGGAAACCACCTTGATATGCATGCCCTTGTAAGGCTGGGCTGCGTTGATGAACCATTCCATCTCCTGCATTTGCTGTTCTTTGGAGAGGGTCGAGGGTTGGAACTCCTGGTCTACCCACTTTTTCGCGGCGTCCATATCCGCCCGCGCCATGCCGGAAGACAGCATGAACGCTACGGAAACGGCGCTGCACAGAAGCATTCGCTTCATCCCAGCGACTTTCATGTTGGATCCTCCTGTTCGCCTTCGATTTCCTTACCCGGTTGACCGGGTGGTCGCCGGTGGTGCGAAGGCGGCTGACACCAGCGGCGCTTGAACTCTTCCCTCTCCTTGCTCAGCCCCACCGCATGACCACCACCATCCAGGCCACGCAGAGGCCGAGTACGATCCACAGGCTGGCCTCGGTCATCCCGATCCAGATCAGGTTCAGGTAGGCGCTCACCAGCAGGCCGACGAAGAGGCGATCTCCCGGCGTCGTGGGGATCGGCAAGAACCCGCGTCGCTGCGGACTCGGAGCGACAACCTGCCATACAGTCATCGCGGCCAAGATGAGGACGATGACAACGAAGAAGACCGCTGTCGGGACCGTCCAAACCATCCATGCGAGAGTCATGCTCTTGTGCCTCCGTTCAGACGCGGCCGAGCGCAAACCCTTTGGCGATGTAGTTGCGGACGAAATAGATCACCAATGCGCCGGGAATGATGGTGAGCATGCCAGCCGCTGCCAGCAGGCCCCAATCGAGCCCGGAAGCGCCGACGGTCCGAGTCATCACGACGGCGATCGGTTTCGCGTTGGTTACGGTGAGCGTTCTCGCGAAAAGCAGTTCGACCCAGGAAAACATGAAGCAAAAGAATGCGGTCACCCCGACGCCGGCACGGATCAACGGGATGAACACAGTGATAAAGAAGCGGGGAAGCGTGTAGCCGTCGATGAACGCCGTTTCGTCGATTTCCCGCGGCACGCCGGACATGAAGCCTTCCAAGATCCATACTGCCAGCGGCACGTTGAAGAGCGTATGGGCGAGAGCCACCGCGATGTAGGTGTCCAGTAGGCCCAGAGCCGAGTAGAGCTGGAAGATCGGCAGCAAGAACACCGCCGCGGGCGCCATGCGGTTGGTGAGCAGCCAGAAGAAGAGATGCTTGTCACCGAGGAATCGATAGCGCGAGAAGGCATAAGCGGCCGGCAGTGCCACCAGCACGCTGATGACCGTGTTCATGCTGACATAGGCGAAGGAATTGATGTAGCCCCAATACCAGGCCGGATCCGTCAGTATCTCGATGTAGTTGTGAATGTTGGGCTGGCTCGGATACAGCGCCATCTGCGCCATGATGTCGTTGTTGTCGCGCAACGACATGTTGAGCATCCAGTAGATGGGCAACATCAACACTGCGAGATAGAACACGAGTGCTATGGCACCGCCGCCGATCTTCATTTGACCTCTCCCCGGCCCGCCCTCAGCAGCACCTGATAGAAGACGTAACTGAAGGCCAGCACGATCAGGAAATAGATGATGGAGAAGGCAGCCGCCTTGCCGACATCGAACTCCCCCACGGCCAGCTTGACGAGGTAGATGGACAGGAATGTCGTCGAGTCACCTGGCCCGCCGCCGGTCAGGACAAACGGCTCCGTATAGATCAGGAAGCTGTCCATGAACCGCAGGAGGATCGCGATGGTCAGAACACCGCGCATCTTCGGCAGCTGGATGTAGAGAAGGACCGCCCACTTCGACGCGCCATCAATCCTGGCCGCCTGGTAATAGGCATCCGGAATCGAGCGGAGCCCGGCATAGGCAAGCAGCACGACCAGCGGGGTCCAGTGCCAGACCTCCATCATCATCACCGAGATCCAGGCCTGCATCGGCACCGTCGGATAGTCGAAATGAATCTCGAGGACGTGATCGATGAAGTATCCGAGCAATCCGATGTCGGGCCGCAGGAAGATCACCCAGATCGTCCCGATGACATTCCAGGGGATGAGGAGCGGCAATGCGACCAGTACAAGAGTCGCCGAGACTTGCCAGCCACCCCTCCTGGGTATGGTGAGCGCGATGGCGACGCCCAGCGGCAGTTCGATCAGCAGAACCAGACCCGAGAACACCAGTTGTCGAACCAGTGCATTCTGCAGGCGCTTGTTGTGGAGCATCTCGCGGAACCAGTCGGCGCCGACGAAGACTCGATGCGTAGGGTCGAAAATGTCCTGAACCGAATAGTTCACAACGGTCATCAGGGGGATGATCGCGTTGAAGCCGACCAGCAGGATGACCGGGACGACGAGGAACCAGGCTCGATGGTCATTCCATTTTTCCATCTTGCTCCCCCTAGCCGACCAGGTGGCCGTCGGCGTATAGCCGAGTCATCGCCGGATTTAGTACGAGCCTGCCGCGATCGAGCGGGACGGGACGCTCCGACGGTACGACGACCTTAAGTTCGTGATCGCCGAGGAGACAGGTAACGATCTTTCGAATGCCAAGGTCCTCGATGTCGCGTATCTGCACGGCAAGTCCGGCGCCATTGTCGTCAGAAACAGCGATGGCCTCGGGCCGAATGCCGATCTCGAGCACCTCTGCCTTGGGTGCTCGAAGGAGAAGGTCGGCCGGAAGCGAGATGTGCTGGGCCGCCACCTCGGCGCCATCAGAGGTAAGCCGGCAGGGAAGGAAATTCATTCCCGGGCTGCCGATGAAATAGCCGACGAAACGGTGCAGTGGCCTTTCGAAGAGCTCCTGCGGCGTGCCTTCCTGGAGGACACGGCCTTCGTACATCACCACGACACGGTCGGCGAAGGTCAGGGCCTCCGCCTGATCATGGGTCACATATATGAGTGTCAGTTTGTAGCGCTTGTGGATCTGTTTCAGCTTGCGGCGCAGGATCCACTTGATATGTGGATCGATGACGGTGAGCGGCTCGTCGAAAAGGATCGCCGCCACGTCCTGGCGTACCAGCCCACGGCCGAGAGAGATCTTCTGCTTGGCATCGGCGCCGAGTCGGCTGGCGCGGCGATTGAGATCGGCGCCGAGCTCAAGCATCTCGGCCACCTCATTGACCCGCGACTTCACCTCGGCCTCGCCCAGCTTGCGATTGCGCAAGGGGAAGGCGAGATTATCGAACACGGTCATGGTGTCGTAGATGACCGGGAATTGGAACACCTGAGCGATGTTGCGCTGCTGGGGCGCGAGGTCCGTCACATCTGTGCCGTCGAACTGCACGAGCCCTTGGCTCGGATGGATGAGGCCGGAGATGATGTTGAGCAGAGTCGTCTTGCCGCAGCCCGAAGGCCCCAGCAGGGCATAGGCGCCGCCATCCTCCCAGGCCATATCCATCTGCCGCAACGCGTAGTCCGTTGGTTCAGCAGGCGCTGCCTTGTAGCTGTGGGCCAAACCCTTGAGGTCGATGCGAGCCACTAGGGTGCCTCCGCCGTACGAATGGGGGAGGCCGCGAGAGCCCCGGCGCCGTCGAAAACATAGAGACGCTTGGGATCGATGTAGAGCATCACCGGCTGCCCTAGCTCGTAGCTGCGCACCCCTTCGCGCTGGACCACGAGAGTGAGCCCGTTGTGGCGGGCATGGACGAATGTCTCGGAGCCGCTGATTTCCGACAACTCGACTGTCGCGGGTATGGCAAGCGCCGCCGAAGGGTCGCCTCCCACTGCGGAATCGAGAGAGATGTGGTTGGCACGCACGCCGATTCGATAGTGCCCCTCACCGAGGCCGCGCATATGTCCGGGTGTTGCGAAGGCCACATCCGCCGAGAGCCGCGCCTGGCCGCCGGTGAGATCCGCGGGCATGAGATTCATGGGCGGGTCGCTGAAGATCTCGCCGACGCGCAGGCTCGCCGGGTGGCGGTAGACCTCGATGGTGGCGCCGAACTGGATCAGATGGCCGGCGTCAAGTACCGCGGTGTTGCCGCCGAGCATCAGCGCTTCCGACGGCTCGGTCGTCGCGTACACGACGGTGACGGCGCGATGAGAGAAGATCTCGCGCATCTCTTCCCGCAACTCTTCGCGCAGCTTGTAGTCGAGATTGACCAGCGGCTCATCAAGGAGCAGCAGATCGGCACCCTTGATGAGGGCACGTGCGATGGCCGTGCGCTGTTGCTGGCCGCCCGAGAGCTCGCTGGGCAGGCGGTCGAGAAGGGAATCGATGCGCATGATCTGCGCCGTGGCCCGCACTCGGCGGTCGATTTCAGCCGCCTCGAGCCTGCGCGCCATGCGCAAGGGCGAGGCGATGTTCTCATAGACGCTGAGGGAGGGGTAGTTGACGAACTGTTGGTAGACCATGGCGACGTTGCGCCGACGGACACCCACACCCGTCACGTCGCGGCCATCCACCAGGACTCGGCCCGTCGTCGGCCGGTCGAGACCAGCCATGACCCGCAGCAGCGAGGTCTTGCCGGAGAGCGTCGGGCCGAGGAGGACAGTCACCGAGCCGGCGGGCAGGCTGAGATCGATGGCATCGAGATGCATCTCGGCGCCGATGCGTAGGCCGACCTTTTCCAGAGCGAGGCTCATCGCTGCCTCGCCTTGAGGTGCGTCTCGCCGAGCCAGCTCTCGAGAGCGGTGATCGTTGCCGGCGTGACATGCAGGCCGCGCTTGGAGCGGCGCCACAGGATGTCCTCTGCCGTCACCGCCCATTCCTGATCGATCAGATATTGGATCTCGCGGCCATAGAGATCGTCGCCGAGATGAAGGCCGAGTTCGTCGATCCCCTGCGCTTCGCCGAGAAGCTGCGCGATCCGCGTGCCATAAGCGCGCGCGTAGCGACCTGCCAGACTTGCAGGCAGCCAAGGCCAATGCGCCGTCACCGAGGCCAGAAAGCCGGTAAAGTCCGCATTGGGAATGTCGCCACCGGGGAGCGGCGCTGCATGGGTCCAGACAGGGCCGATCTGTGGGAAATGCGGCTTCAGCTTTTCCAGGGCATGCTCAGCGAGCTTCCGGAAGGTCGTGATCTTGCCGCCGAAAACCGACAAGAGCGGCGGCATTCCGTCCTGGTCGTCAAGCTCGAGGACATAATCGCGTGTGACCGCCGAGGCGCTGGTCGATTCGTCGTCATGGAGCGGCCTGACGCCAGCATAGGTCCAGACTACGTCGGCCGGCGTTATCTGCTTGACGAAATGATCGTTGATCACCTGGCAGAGATAGGCGATCTCGGCGGGCGATATGACGACCTTGGAGGGATCACCTTCATAGGTCTCGTCGGTGGTTCCGATGAGCGTGAAATCACCCTCATAGGGGATGGCAAAGACGATGCGCCGGTCGGCGTTCTGCAGGATATAGGCCTGCTCGCCCTCAAATAGCCGGGGGACGACGATGTGGCTGCCTTTGACCAGCCGCAGCCGCTGACTATGCGGCAAGGCGAGGGCATGCTTTACGAAGCTCGCCACCCATGGCCCGGCGGCGTTCACGAGGCATCGGGCTCGGACCGTCCAGCGCTCGCCGCTGGAGAATTTCTCGAGGACAGCGGTCCAGAGTTGCCCATCGCGGCGTGCGGAGACGCAGCGCGTGCGGGTCAGGATGGTAGCCCCCCGCTCTCTTGCGTCGAGCGCGTTCAGCGCCACCAGCCGCGCATCGTCGACGCGGCAATCCGAATAGCTGAAGCCCTTGGTCAGAGAGGGCTTCAGTGCCTTGCCCGCCGGATCACGCCTCAGGTTCAGACCGCGCGAAGCCGGCAGCAGCTTTCGTCCGCCGAGATGGTCATAGAGGAAAAGACCCAGCCGAACGAGCCAGGCGGGGCGCAGCGCCGCTTCGTGGGGCAGCACGAATGTCAGTGGCCGGATGATGTGCGGCGCGTTGCGCAGCAGAACCTCGCGCTCGATCAGCGCCTCGCGGACGAGGCGGAACTCGTAATATTCGAGATAGCGCAGGCCGCCATGGATCAGCTTGGTGCTGGCCGAAGAGGTGGCGCTCGCCAGATCGTTCTGCTCGACCAGCTGGACGCTGAGCCTGCGTCCCACCGCATCGCGCGCGATACCAGCGCCATTGATGCCGCCTCCGACGATCAGAAGATCGACGATGCCGGCATTGTCCTCTCCTGCTGCTGGCAACCCCGCTTCCTCCCAGGAGGAGCTCACCCGCTCAAGCGGCGTTGTGTAGCCCTCAGATCCACTCACTGAGAGGATAATTTCGAAAGTGAACTTTCACAATCGAAATTTAGGAGTTGAAATTTGTGCAGTTGCGAACGTTATAATTCGTCCATCACCCAATGGACTCCCGCCTCGCGCCCGGCATTCCTTGGCCGGCGACATGCAAGCGGACATCGTTCTCGGCCAACAGTTCGCAGATGTCCTCAGATGGCATCCGGTCGGTGAAGAAGGCATCGAGATCGCCCAGATTGCCCAGCCGGACCATGGCGCTCCGGCCGAACTTGCTGTGGTCCGAGACGAGGAAGACCTGGCGCGAATTCGCCATGATGCATTTCGAGGCTCGGACCTCGCGGTGATCGAAATCCAGCAGCGAACCATCGCTGTCGATACCGCTGATGCCGATAATGCCGAAGTCGACCTTGAACTGACCGAGGAAGTCGATGACCGTCTCGCCGACCACGCCGCGGTCCCAGCTGCGGACGACGCCGCCGGCGATGATGACCTCGAACTCGGCGTTTTGGCTGAGGATGCTGGCGACCTGCAGGTTATTCGTGATGACCCTGAGCCCTCGATGGCGCAGCAACGCCTTCGCCACCTCCTCCGTTGTCGTGCCGATGTTGATGAAGAGCGAAGCGTCGTTGGGAATATGCTGGGCTGTGAGCAGCGCGATCTGCCGCTTCCCCTCCAGCCCCTGCACTTGCCGGGTTTGATAGGCCGTGTTCTCCACGCTCGATGGCAGACCTGCACCACCGTGATAACGCTGCAGCAGCTCCCGGTCGCAGAGCTGATTGATGTCGCGCCGGATGGTCTGCGGCGTCACCGAGAAATGATCGGCCAGTGCCTCGATCGACATGAAGCCCCGCTGATGGACGAGGTCGAGGATCTGTTGCTGACGGGTGTCCTGGGACATGGCGCCTGTCACGCCTCTCGGGCTGATGGTTCCTATGTTTCAACCATGCTAACCTAGCTTGGGCATTCGCAAAAGAACCTGACGGGGCCGATTAATCGACGGATCTGAGCAAAATTCCCATTCGATTTCGAAGAATTGCCACTCTCCCGAAGGAGAGCATCGTTACCGAACGGAAGTCAAAGAAGAAAGTTCGAAATCGATCTCTGCAACCACCGATCGTCAAACTTCAGGCCGTCCCCCGCCGCCTGGGCCGGAGAACATGCCGGTGATCTGCGTGGTAGAGGCGGCTGTCGACGAAGTGGGGCCGATCAAAGACGCGTCCGACGAGGATGAGCGCCGTCCGCGTGATCTTGGCAGCCTTGACCTTCGCCTTGATATCGCCAAGCGTGCCCTGGATGACCAGCTGATCGGGCCATCCCACCCGATAGGCGACCACCACCGGGCAGTCCGCACCATAGATCGGCGTCAGATCCGTAACCACCAAGTGGATGTTGCGGACCGAAAGATGGATCGCGAGGGTCGCCCGGGAGGTGCCTAGGGTCTTCAGATCCTCTCCTTCGGGCATTGGTGAGGCTTTCCCCTCGGTGCGGGTCAGAATCACGGTCTGACTGACCTCGGGGAGCGTCAGCTCGCACTTCAGAAGCGCGGCAGCTGCGGCATAGGCCGGAACGCCGGGAACGATCTCGTAGTCGATTCCGAACGCATCGAGCCGGCGCATCTGCTCCGCGATCGCACCATAGAGGGACGGGTCGCCGGAATGGACCCGCGCGACATCCTGCCTCTCGGCCGCGGCCGCTTCTATATGGGCCATGATTTCGTCGAGCGTCAGCGGCGCCGTGTCGATGACCCGGGCATTCGCGGCAGCATGGGCGATCACCGCTGCCGGCACGAGAGAGCCCGCGTAGAGCACGGTCGGGCAGCGCGCGATGAGATCTCGGCCGCGCAGGGTCAGGAGATCCGGGGCGCCAGGTCCTGCGCCAATGAAGTAGACCATCACGCTGCGCCCTCCTCGCTTTTTGCGCCATAGCCGCGCGGGGTATAGACCCACGCACCGCCGTCGGGGCGGGCGAGGCGCCGGGTCGTGCTTGCACCGATCAGGACAACGGTCAGCATATCGACCGTCTCGGGGTCGAGGGCGGCCAGCGTCGTGACTCTGAGACTCTCTTCCACGCGGCCCAGATTGCGCCCCAGCACCACTGGTGTCTCCGACGGCCGTGCCTGGAGCAGGATCTCCCGAGCTGCCGCAAGCTGGGTGCGCCGTCGCTGGGAGACCGGATTGTAAAGGGCGATCACGAAGTCTGCCTCGGCAGCTGCCTTGAGACGGCGTTCGATGGCCGGCCACGGTGTCAGCAGATCGGAGAGCGAGATGGCGCAGAAATCATGCCCCAATGGCGCACCGGCCCGCGCCGCTGCTGCCTGCATGGCCGAGACTCCCGGGAGACCCTCGATCTCGATCCGCGCCCAATCAGCCCGGCCACCGCGTTCGATCAACTCGAACACCAAGCTCCCCATGGCGTAGATCCCAGCGTCACCAGAGGAGATCAGCGCGACATGCCGCCCCCCCGCCGCGAGATCGAGAGCATGGGCGACCCGCCTCTCCTCGGCGCCGAGATCGAACTCGTGCAGGGTCTTGCCCGCCGTCATTGGCCTGAGGAGATCGAGGTAGAGGCGATAGCCGACCCAGTCGCTCGCGTCGCGCAGCGTCGCGTCGGCGGCGGCGGTTCGTCCTTCGGCCGAGCCGGGGCCGAGGCCGACGATGGTGAGCCGGCCGCGCTCATGCCCGATGGCTGCCGGATCGAGGATCGCCGGAGACAGCGCGATGGCCACTGTGGAGCGCGCCGCCCGGCGCTTCGGCAGAACGAGCTGCCCGGCTTCACCGACGGCCGCCAGCGCAGCGCCCTCCGCCACGCCATGGCAACCAGTCTCACGAAAGACGATATCGGACGGCGTCGTCAGACGCGGCGTTTCAGCCTCGAGGCGCGCCGCATTGAAGAAGCGTGCCGGAACGCCGAAATGGCGACTCAGGGCATGTACGGCCGGCTCGGCCGCCTTGAGATCGATGGAGGCGATGCAGGCGAGCGACAGGGGTGAGAGATCCGCCGCCGCAAGCGCCGAGTCGGCGAGCGCGATCAGCTCTTCGGCTGGTGCCAGTCTCTCGCAGCCGACACCCAGGACGAGGATTTGGGGATGGAGCAGAAGGCCATCGACAGGACTGCGCTGCCGCGCGGTGACTATGATCCTTTGCGCCGCCCCTGCTACGACCGGCAGGCCCCCGAGCCAATCGGCAGCCACCGGCGTGTCGTTCTCTATCGTCACCGATTGGCCGGCCAGGATCGCAGCCATCACCTCTTTGGCCATTTCGGGATTGCCGATGCGCCAGCCAGGCGGCGGCTCGTCGAGCGCGATGCCATGGCGCAGATCCCCCGCGGTCGTGATGGCGGCCCTGATATCGAGGGCCTCGGCTAGCCGCCGCGCCAGCTCGTTTCCGCCGTGATGGCCGCCCAGCAACGGCACGATCGCGCTTCCATCCTCGGCCAGCGCCAGGACTGGCGGCTCACGCCGCTTGTCCGCCAGGATCGGCGCCAGGGAGCGGATCAGCAGACCAGCGGCGCAGACGCCGATGATCGGGCGATCCTCGACGAAAAGCTGTCTCAAATGTGCGCCGACTTCCATGAAGTCGACGGCGCAACCGCCGACGCGCGGAGCGAAGCCATGCAGCTCGCCATCGAGGGTACGAACCGCCAGCTCGGCTGCCTTCCGCCCCGAGACGCCGAGGAGGACGATCGCGGGGCGCATCACGCTCGCCCCCGCACCAGGATCATGGAGAAGTAGGGTGCCTCGCCAGCACCCGTTACACCCAGTGGCATGACCCGCTGGGCGGCGAGGCTGGCCCGCTCGACGTAGCAGGCGCGATCGGCCAGCCCCAGCTCTTCGAGGATCTTGCGGACCTTGGGAAGATGGCGGCCGACCTTGACAATGGTGGCCGCCTCACATTGGCCTAGGCGCCGGCGCAACTCCGCCTCGGGCAAAGGGCCGGGAACGACCGTGAGGCTCTGGTTGCGCAGCGCCAGCGGCATCTCGGCGGCACCGGCGCAGGCCATGAGTGATGAGACTCCCGGCACGACTGCAACCGCGCAACGCTCCACAAGGCGCTCGTAGAGATAGATGAAAGAGCCGTAGAACAAGGGATCGCCCTCGCACAGCACGGCCACGCGCCGGCCCGCCGCGACCTCATCGAGGATTTGCGCTGCGGCGGCAGCATAGATGTCCGCCTTGGGAAAACTGCCATCGCCCAGCGCCATGCGAATGGCGATCTCCCGCTGCCCGCCGGAAAGATGAGAGGCGACGATGCTGCGGGCGAAGCTCTCGCCCTGTTCCGGCGCCGGATAGGCGATCACCTCGGCTGAATGGATCAACCGCAGGGCCTTGAGGGTCAGGAGCTCAGGATCGCCCGGCCCGACACCGATTCCCCAGACGCGGGCGGTATCGGTGCTGGTCATCGCTTCACTGCCGCCCATTGGGTGACAGGCATCATTGGACGCCAGCCGAGGCGCGCGCCGATGGGCTCGGCTCGGGACACCGCGATGCGCGTGAGCGTACCCCCTAGCGCCTCGCGGTGATCCGCGACGCAGGCTTCCCCTTCCACCGTCACGACATTCGCGACGAGCCTGCCGCCGGCGGGAAGCGCGGCCCAGCCGCGCTGCACGACCTCCTCGCTAATCCCGCCGCCGATGAAGACCGCATCCGGTGGCGCCAGATTCGCAAGGGCTTGTGGTGCCTCGCCAGCGAGGATCTCGATCTCTGGCGTCCCAAGCGCGCAGGCATTCTCGGCGATGAGGCTGCGGCGTTGGGCGTCGCTCTCAATGGCGATCGCCTTCATATCGCGTCCGGCGCGCAGCCACTCGATCGCAATCGAGCCGCAGCCGGCGCCCACATCCCAGAGCCGTTGGCCCGGCAAGGGCGCCAGGGCAGCCAGAGTTGCGGCCCTGACCTCGCGCTTCGTCAGCTGCCCGTCATGCTGAAAGGCCTCGTCCGGCAGCCCCGGCAGGCGGGGAAAGCTGACGGCGCCGGGACCGGCACGAGATTCGATGGCGAGGGTATTGAGATCGGCGGTCCGCTCGATATTCCAGTCGTCTGCCGTCGCTTCCAGGATTTGCTCCTTTTGCCCGCCCATATGCTCGAGAAGAAAGATCTTGCTGCGCCCGAAGCCCCGCCGCGTGAGCTCCGCAGCGATTCGCCCCGGCGTGTCACCGTCATGTGAAAGCACCAGGAGCCGGGCTCCGTGATGGAGGAAGCCTGCGACGCGCGCCAACGGCCGGCCATGAACGGTCAGGCACTCGCATTCCGCGAGCGGCCAGCCGAGGCGGGCTGCTGCCAGGCTGAAGGCCGAGGGTGCCGGCAGCATCAGCATCTCCGATACCGGTACCGTGCGCGTGAGAGTGACGCCAATGCCGAAATGCATCGGATCGCCGGTTGCCAGCACCGCGACGGGCCGGCCGCGCTGCACCACGATCTCTTCCACGGTCCGGCTCAGCGGCGAGGCCCAGCCGAGGCGTCGTCCCTGGACGCTTGGGGGCAGCATGGCGAGATGTCGCTCGCCGCCGATGATGAGTTCCGCCCCCTCGACCAGCGATCGACCGAGAGCGGACAGCTCCGGCCAGCCGCCTTCACCCAGCCCGACGATGGACAGCCACCGGCTCACGCGGGACAATCCCCGATCAGGAGGGCGTTGACCGCCGCGGCAGCCAGCGCGCTGCCACCGCGCCGCCCGCGCAAAGTGACATGAGGGATGCCGAGTCCGGCCTCGATCAGCAGCGCCTTGGATTCGGCAGCGCCGACGAAGCCCACCGGAAAAGCCAAGATCACCGCCGGCCGATAGCCATCGCGCTCGATCCGCTCGATCAGGCGGAAGAGCGCCGTGGGCGCATTGCCGATGGCCACCACTGCGCCGTCGATGCGCTCGCCCCAGAAATCGACAGCCGCAGCGCTGCGAGTGTTGCCGATCCGCTGTGCTCGCTCGGCAGTGTCGGGATTCTCCGTCCCCGCCAGGATCTCGTTGGCCGCGGGAAGATGGCGACGGATGATGCCACCCGCCGTCATCGCCGTGTCGCAGAGGACGGGCGCGCCGCCAGCAAGCGCCGCTCGCCCCGTCTGGACCACATCGGCGGAATAGGCGAGATCCTCGAGAATATCGGTCATGCCGCAGGCATGGATGAGGCGCAGCGTCAACCCGGCAACATCCTCCGGGAGGCGATCGATCGGGACCTCGCGCCGGATCATCTCGAAGGAGAGGCGATAGATTTCAGCAGGATCGCGAAGATAGGCGCGCATCGCCTAGTCCAGATTGTCCGGATTGCGCTTGCCCGGTCCATGACGGTGATCCGCATGAGGATGGGGCGGATGGTGGTGATCATGATCATGCGGATGGTCGTGGTGATGGTCATCGTCATGCACATGATCATGACGATGACCATTATGACTATGATCGAGATGGCCGTTCCCAGGATGATGGTGATGTCCGTCCGCATCATCGCCGTCGGTGCCGATCCCCTCGACGTGATGGTGGTGGCTCTGCTGAACCAGTCCAACCTCGCCCTCAAATCCGAGCACTTGCGCGCGGTACTTGCACAGCCCGCAGTTCATCTTGTTCTCGCCCTCTGAGATTTCCTGCACCCGGTCGGCGAAGGCGTCAAGGACCAGGGGGTGATCTTTCAGATATTGCGCCTTCAGGAACTCGATCTCGGGATGGCGCTCGGTCATCTGGTCGGCGATCCGGTAGATGCGCTTCACCAGCACGCCGGTGAAGAGGAAGTAAGGAAAGACGATGATGCGCCGGTAGCCCAGCTTCATCGCATGCTCGAGGCCAGGCCCCACCAGCGGGAAGGTCACGCCGCTGTAGCAGACCTCGGTCCAGCCGAAGCCCATCCCCTCCCAGAGCATCCGCGCGACCTTGCTGATGTTGGAATTGGCATCGGGGTCGGAGGTGCCACGGCCCACGACCATTAGCAGCGTCTCCTCCCGCGGCACGCGGTGGATGGACCCGGCTTCCGCCTGCTCTATGCGCTGGGCAGCGACGGCCAGTAGCCGCCGGTCCACCGCGAGATCCCGGCCATAGTCGATCTGGAGGTCGCTGCGCTGCGCCGCATAGGTATTGAGAACCGAAGGGATATCGTTCTTCACATGGCCGGCGGCGAAAAGCATTCCGGGGATTGCCAGAATATGGCGCACGCCCTGGCCATAGAGCTTGTCGAGCCCGTCGCGGATGATCGGCCGCGCGAACTCCAGGAAACCCGAGGCCACGGGATATTGCGGCAGTCGCGCCTCGATACCGGCGGCCACCGTCCTGAACTCGGTAATCGCTTCCACGTCCCGGCTGCCATGGCCGCAGACCATCACCCCGATCTTGCTCATGCTCTCCTTCGCTTTCTTCGTCTCAGGCCGAGATTGACGCGAGGAAGAAGCACGCCTCACTCTGCCACCGATGCCCGGCTCCCCGGAAATTCTTCTGCTGGCCCTTGGCCTGGATGCCCTCATCGGCGATCCGGCTGCGCTCTATGCCCGCCTGCCCCATCCCGTGGTCATCATCGGCCATGGAATCGGCAATCTCGACCGGCGCCTCAATCGCGAGCAGGATCCGACGGCCCTTCGGCGGGCGGCCGGTATCGCCGCCTGCATCCTCCTCGTCGCGCTCAGCTTCGGCATCGGCTGGCTGCTGCACCGGGCCCTCCACGCTCTTCCAGGCGGCTGGATCGCGGAGGCGCTTCTGATCTCCGCCTTCCTGGCGCAGAACAGCCTCTATCGCCATGTCGCAGCAGTTGCGCGGGGGCTTGCCGCCGACGGGCTTCCCGGCGGCCAGCGGGCCGTCGCGCATATCGTCGGCCGGGATCCCGCGAGCCTCGACGAGCCGGCCGTCTGCCGCGCGGCGCTGGAATCCCTGGCTGAGAATTACTCCGACGGCGTGACGGCGCCGCTTTTCTGGGCATTGCTTCTGGGGCTTCCCGGCATTGTGACCTACAAGGCCGTCAACACCGCGGACAGCATGCTCGGCCATCGCACGCCGCGCCATCTCGCCTTCGGCTGGGCTTCGGCGCGGCTGGACGATCTCCTGAATTTTGTGCCTGCGCGCCTGGCGGGCCTTGTCCTGGTCGTAGCGGCATTTCCGCTGCCGGGTGCAAGCTCCGGCGGAGCGTTCAGCGCCATCAGAAGGGATGCGCCGCTGCATCGCTCGCCCAATGCCGGCTGGCCGGAAGCCGCCATGGCAGGCGCGCTCGGCCTGGCCATGGCAGGCCCGCGGCGCTATGGGGGCACGATCGTCGAGGACAACTGGATGAACGCCGGCGGCCGAAGAGAGGCGAGCGCCGCCGATATCCATCGCGGCCTCGCGCTCTATATCGTCGCCTGCGTCGTTCAAGCGATCCTGGTCGCGCTGATTGCGCTTCTCTAGCTCAGCGCCCACGGGCGATCCCCAAAATGCGATCAAGATCCAGATGCCGGGCGAGATGCTCGGCGAGGCCGTCGAGCACTGCCTCGACCTCGGTTTCATAGACAACTGCGCTCGCCGGCCTGTCCCGTAGCGCGGAGAGGAATGCGTGGCGGAAATCGTCCTCGGCAAAGAGACCATGCAGATAGCAGCCGGCGACGCGGCCATCGGCGGACGCGGCGCCTTCGTCGCGTCCATCGTCAAGTCGGATGAAGGGTCGCCCGCGGTCAGGCCCTTGGGTGCGCCCGATATGCATTTCATAGCCGCGCAGCTGAGCGCCACTCGCTAGATGCCGACCGCGGACCTCGGTCAAACTCTTGTCACCAGACATTTCGGTGGACAGGTCAAGGAGACCCAATCCCGGCAGACCGCCAGGGGGCCCCTCCATACCGAGAGGATCG
>DATFRE010000484.1:0-20321 GCA_035263545.1 Dongiaceae bacterium | reverse complement strand
AGCAGCATCTCGACGCGGTCCGCCTGGCCGAAGGCCCGGTCGGGCTCGAAGCGGATGGTGGGTGCGACCCTGAGATCGACGGCATCGGCCAGCGCCTTGCGGAAATAGCCCGCGGCGTGATTGAGGCCACGGGCCAGCGCCGCGGCATCGCCGCCGCCGAAGGGCAGCACGAAGGCTGTGGCGGCGCGGAGATCCGGGCTGACCCGCACCTCGGTCACCGTCACCTGGACGCCCGCCAGCGCCGGATCGCGCAGCTCGCCCCGGGCCAGCACCTCGACCAGGGCATGACGCAGGGCTTCCCCGACCCGGAGCTGCCTCTGGCTCGGGCCCTCGCTTCGCTTCCGGGTCATCCTGCTAGGCCAGTTCGCGCGTGACTTCTTCGATCTCGAAGCACTCGATCTGGTCGCCGCGCTGGATGTCCTGGTAGTTCTCGAAGGCCATGCCGCATTCGAAGCCTTCCTTGACTTCGCGGACTTCGTCCTTGAAGCGCTTCAGCGTCTTCAGCCCGCCCTCGTGGATCACAACGTTGTCGCGCAGCAGGCGGACCTTGGCGCCCCGCTTGACCACGCCCTCGGTGACCATGCAGCCGGCGATCTTGCCGACCTTGGAGATCTCGAACACCTCGCGGATTTCGGCATAGCCCAGGAAGCGCTCGCGCAAGGTGGGCGCCAGCATTCCCGAAAGGGCCGCCCGCACATCGTCGATCACATTGTAGATGATCGAGTAGTAGCGGATGTCGATCTTGTCGCGCCGTGCGAGCTCGCGGGCTTGCGGGTTGGCGCGCACGTTGAAGCCGATGATCATGCCGCCCGATGCGCGGGCGAGCGTCACGTCGGATTCGTTGATGCCGCCGACCGCCGCATGCAGGATGCGGGCGCCAACCTCGTCGGTCTTCATCTTCTCCAGCGAAGCGACGATCGCCTCCAGCGAGCCCTGGACGTCGGTCTTGATGACGACGGCCAGCTCTTTCGATTCGCCGGCGGCGATGCGGCTGAACTGCTGCTCCAGCGTGCCGCGGGCGGGCCCGGTCTGCTGGGCGCGCAGCCGCTTGCTGCGGAACTCGCTCACCTGGCGGGCGCGGGCCTCGTTCTCCACCACCGCGAAGCCGTCGCCGGCGAGCGGGGTATCCTGCAGGCCCAGCACCTCGACCGGGGTGGCGGGACCGGCGAACTCGACCTGCTGGCCATGATCGTCGATGAGCGCGCGTACGCGACCCCAGGCGGCGCCGGCCACGAAGATATCGCCGACCCGGATCGTGCCGCGCTGGACGAGGAGCGTCGCGACCGTACCGCGGCCGCGCTCGAGCTTGGCTTCCACCACCGTGCCGCTGCCGGGCCGGTCGGGATTGGCCTTGAGGTCGAGGATCTCGGCCTGGAGCAGCAAGGTCTCCTCGAGCCGATCGAGTCCCTGATGGGTCTTGGCCGAGACCTCGACGTCGAGAACCTCGCCGCCGAGCTCTTCCACCACCAGCCCATGCTGCAGCAGATCCTGGCGCACCCGGTCCGGGTTGGCGCCGGGCTTGTCCATCTTGTTGATGGCGACGATGACTGGGACCTTGGCGGCGGTGGCGTGATTGATGGCCTCGACCGTCTGCTCCATGATTCCATCATCGGCGGCGACCACCAGCACGACGACGTCGGTCACATTGGCGCCGCGCGCGCGCATCTCGGAGAAGGCGGCGTGGCCCGGCGTATCGATGAAGGTGATCTTCTGGCCGCTCGGCCGGGTCACCTGATAGGCGCCGATATGCTGGGTGATGCCGCCGGCCTCGTGCACCGCGACATCGGTCTGCCGGATCGCATCGAGCAGCGAGGTCTTGCCGTGGTCGACATGGCCCATGATCGTGACCACCGGCGGGCGCGGCACCAGGCTCGCTGGATCGTCCCCCTCGCCCTCCAGCCCCTGCTCGATATCCGCCTCGCTGACGCGCTTCAGGCGATGGCCGAATTCGGTGACGATCAGCTCGGCCGTATCCTGGTCGAGCTGCTCGTTGATCGTCGCCATGATGCCCATCTTCATCAGGGCCTTGATGACGTCGGTGCTGCGCTCGGCCATGCGGGCCGCCAGATCCTGCACCGTGATGCTCTCGGGAATGATGACGTCGCGGATCACGCGCTGCGTCTCCATCTGCAGCATATGGGCGCGCTTCTCCTTCTCCCGGGCGCGCTTGACGGCCGCGAGCGAGCGCATCCGCTCCCCCGCGTTCTCGTCGAGGGCCTGGACGATGGAGATCTTGCCGGCGCGCCGGCGCGGCTCGTCGCGACGCGGCGCCAGGGGCTTGGCGGGCGGACGGACGCTCGAGCGCTTGACCTTGCTCGGCGCCTCTTCCTCCTCCTCGGCCTCGACGACCGGGCCGCGCGCGGTGCGCACGACATTGGGCTCGATGCGCTTGACTGCCGGCTCCGTCTTGGGCTTCGGCGCAACCACCGGCTCCTCGACCACCGCCGGCTCGGGCGTCGGCTCCGGAACCGGGGGATAGGTCTCGCCCCGCGCCTCGGCAGCCTTGCGGCGGGCCTCTTCCTCGGCCGCGCGGGCAGCCTCTTCCTCGGCGCGGCGCTGCGCTTCCTCGGCCTCCAGCTGCTTACGGATCTCGTCGTCGCGGCGGGCTTCTTCCAGCGCCTTGAGGCGCGTGGCGCGCTCGCCGGCGGTCAGGTTGGAAAGATGGGCGCGGTCATCGGCCGAGAGCTCGGCCAGCGCCATCTCCTTCTCCGCCACCTCGGTCATCTTGCCGCCAGCGCCGGGGGCAAAGGTGCGCTTGCGCTTGACCTCGACCGCCACGGTCTTCGAGCGGCCATGCGGGAAGGTCTGCTTCACCTGACCGGCGTCGACCGTCTTCCTCAACTCCAGCTTGCCGCGGGAGAGGGACAGCGGTTTCTTGGTTTCAGCCTCGTTGCTCGTCGTCATTCCGCCTCATGTCTCCGTTCGCGGCGTTCCGAACCCGCCGCCTGCATGTCTTGCAGTCGCTCCAACTCACGCCGCAGTCGCTCAGCCATACCGCCCTCGGCAACCATGGCATGCACGACCTTCTCCCGGCCCAGCGCCGCCGACAGCTCGGCACTGTCGAACAGGGTGACCTCCGTCCGGTCGCCCGCCAGCGCCGCCAGCTTCTGCCGGCCGTCCAGCGCACCATCGCGGGCGCCCAGAAGCAGGCCGGCCCGGCCGGCCTTCAGATCCTCGCGCACCTTCTCGAAGCCGGTGCGAAGCTGCCCCGCCCGCCGCGCCAGGCCCAGAAGAGCCAGGCAGCGCCCGCGGAGCAGCCTTTCGACCTCCCCCGCCAGATCGCTCGGCAGCACCACTCGCCGGCCGGCCGCCTTGGAAAAGAGCCCCTTGGCGGCAGCGGCAGCGACTATATCCCGCCGCGGCGTCAACCACAAACCGCGTCCCGGCAGCCGCTCCGCGGGATCCGGCAGCAGGCGATCCTCCGGCCCGACCACGAAGCGCAGCAGCTCGGCCTTCGGCCGCACCTCCCGGGTGACCAGGCAACGGCGCAGAGGGCCCTTGGGCTCTGCCTCGTCTGCGCCTTCCCCGGGGGCCGCCCCGGGAACCTCGCCACCCTGGGCACCGGCGACAGGATCCTCGCTCCGCTTCGTCGCGGTCATGATCCGCTCGATCCCGAGCCTGCCCTGCCTCAGGCCGGCTCCTCGCCTTTGCCCTTGTCGGCCTCCGTAAACCAATGGGCGCGAGCGGCCATGATCATGGCATTGGCCTCGGCCTCGCCCAGGCTGAAATTGCGCAGGACGCCGTCACCCCGGTTGACCAGCTCGTCGCCCGAGAGATCCGCAAGATCGTCCAGGGTCTTGATCCCGGCCTCGCCCAGGGTCACCAGCATGGCCGGCGTCAGCCCCTCGATGGCGGCGACCTCGTCGCTGACCCCCAACTCCTGGCGCTTGACGTTGAGCCGCTCGTCCTGGGCCTGAAGATAGGCACGCGCCCGTTCGCGCAGCTCGTTCGCCACTTCCTCGTCGAAGCCCTCGATCCCGGCGAGATCCTCGAGCGGCACCAGGGCCACGTCCTCGACCTTGGTGAAGCCCTCGGTCACCAGGAGATGGGCAATGACGTCGTCCACATCGAGCGCATCGATGAAGAGCTGGGAGCGGGTCCGGAACTCCTCGGAGCGGCGCTCGGATTCCTGGGCTTCGGTCAGGATGTCGATATCCCAGCCGGTGAGCTGGGAGGCGAGACGGACGTTCTGCCCGCGCCGGCCGATGGCGAGGCTCAGCTGATCGTCGGGCACCACCACGTCGATGCGATGGGCATCCTCGTCCAGCACCACCTTGGCCACCTCGGCCGGGGCCAGGGCATTGACGACGAAGGTCGCCGGATCCGCCGACCAGGGAATGATGTCGATCTTCTCGCCCTGCAGCTCGCCGACCACCGCCTGGACGCGGCTGCCGCGCATGCCGACGCAGGCGCCCACGGGGTCGATGGAGCTGTCATTGGAAATGACCGCGATCTTCGCCCGGCTCCCGGGATCGCGGGCCACGGCCCGGATCTCGATGATGCCGTCATAGATCTCCGGCACTTCCTGGGCGAAGAGCTTGGCCATGAATTCATTGCGCGTGCGCGACAGGAAGATCTGGGGGCCGCGCTGCTCCTCGCGCACGTCGTAGATCAGGGCACGCACCCGGTCGCCGGCGCGGAAGGTCTCGCGCGGCAGCAGCTCGTCGCGGCGCAGAATGCCTTCGCCGCGCCCGAGATCCACGGTGACATTGCCGAACTCGACCCGCTTCACCAGGCCGTTGACGATGTCGGCCTTGCGGTCCTTGAACTCCTCGAACTGGCGCCGGCGCTCGGCCTCGCGCACCTTCTGCACGATGACCTGCTTGGCGGTCTGGGCGGCGATGCGGCCGAAATCGATGGGCGGCAGCTCCTCGATCAGGAAGTCGCCCAGCTTGAGGCCCGGATTGCGCGCCGTGGCGTCGGCGGGCGAGATCTGGGTGAACTCGTTCTCGATCGGATCGGCGACCTGGCGGAAGCGGGCGAGCCGGATCTCGCCGCTCTTGCGGTCGATGGCGGCGCGGATGTCGTGCTCATGGCCGTATTTGGCGCGGCCGGCCTTCTGGATGGCCTGCTCCATCGCCTCCAGCACCTCGTCGCGCTCGATGCTCTTCTCGCGCGCCACGGCATCGGCGACCTGCAGCAGCTCGTGACGGGTTACGGTCAGATTGGTATCCATTGTCGTCCTCGGTCAGTTCCGTTTCGCATCGGCCGCGGCTGCGGCGATCAATTCGTCCGTCAGCACCAGCTTGGCCTTGCTGATCTCCTCGAGCGGCAGGCGGAACTCGCCGGCCGGCTCGACAACGCGTACGCATCCATTCTCGACCCCGCCGAGCCGGCCGCGAAAGCGGCGGCGGCCGTCGACGGGCTGGCGCAGCTCGAGGCGGGCCTCGAACCCGGCGAAGCGCTCGTAGTCGGCCGGGCGCAGCAGCGGCCGGTCGATGCCGGGGGAACTCACCTCCAGCATGTAGGCCCCCTCGACGGGGTCCTCGACATCGAGCAGGGCGGACAGCACCCGGCTGATCTCGGCGCAGTCCTCCACCGCCATGGCCCGGCGGTCGACCCGCTCCGCCATGATCTGCAGTGTCGGACGTCGGTCGCCGCCGCCGAACTGGACGCGAACCAGTTCATAACCCATGCCGTTCAGAGTCGGCTCAACCAGCCGCGCGATCTCCGCCGTCTTGTCCAAAGTCGCCTTTCATTCAAAGAACAGGGACCAATAAAAAAGGCGGGCCGTTGGCCCACCGTTTCTTATTTTTGGTCTCGCTGATCCGTCGAGACTATGATTGCGCGGAATATAGGGATTTTCCCCGCTGCCGCAAGCCCAAATTGCGGGCCCGGCGGCGCCGGGAAGCCGCCTTCGCCTAGACCTTCTGCTCGGCCCTTCGGGCCTCGATGGCATCCCAGATCAGTTCCTCCAGCCGGGTGCCGTCGAAGCGGTTGATCTCCTGGAGCCCCGTGGGCGAGGTGACGTTGATCTCCGTCATGTAGTCGCCGATCACGTCGATGCCGACGAAGATCAGGCCGCGCTGCTTCAGCGCCGGCCCGATGGCGCTGCAGATATCGCGCTCGCGGTTCGTCAGCTTCGCAGGCACGGGTCGGCCGCCGGCATGCATGTTGGAGCGCGCTTCGCCCGGCGGCGGCACGCGGTTGATGGCGCCCACCGCCTCGCCATTGATCAGAATGATCCGCTTGTCGCCCTGACGGACCTCCGGGAGATAGCGCTGGACGATGACCGGCTCGCGATAGAGCTGGGTAAAAAGCTCGATGAGAGCGTTCAGGTTCTCGTCACCCGGCGCGATGTGGAACACACCGGCCCCGCCATTGCCGAACAGGGGCTTCACGATGATGTCCTTGTGCTCCTCGCGAAAGGCGCGGATCTGGCGCGGATCGGAGGCGATCAGCGTCGGCGGCATCAACTCGTGGAAATGCGTGACGTAGAGCTTTTCCGGCGCGTTGCGCACATGGACCGGATCGTTCACCACCAGCGTGGCGGGATGGACATGCTCCAGCAGATGGGTGGCAGTGATATAGGCCATGTCGAAGGGCGGATCCTGGCGCATCAGGATCACATCGAGGGCCGCCAGGTCGATGACGTCGGCTTCTCCGAACCGGTAGTGATTGCCGCGCTCGCGCTTGAGCTGGAGCGGCCGGGCGGTGGCGAAAACGCGGCCGTCGCGCAGGAAGAGATCGCGCGGCAAATAATGAAACAGGCTGTGGCCGCGCCTGAGGGCCTCCAGCCCGAGCACGAAGCTCGAATCCGCATCGATGTTCACGGTCTCGATGGGATCCATCTGGATGGCGACGGCAAGGCTCATGGGAATCCTGCGACTGACTTGAAAATTCACCCCGGCGAAGAGAGGGCGCTACCCTCCTTCAGTTCAAGCGGCTGCGCAACTCCCGAAGCAGCATCTCGGCACGCTGCCCGAGGCTCTCGCCCACCGCGAGCCCGGAGCAACGCTCCAGCGCCTCCATGGCTGCCCGAAGCTTGCCGAGGCCGGCATAATGCCCGCCCAGCTCGAACCAAAGCAACGGCTGCCCGGGCCCGATCAGCAGCATGCGCTCGAGAATGCCGACCGCGCGTTTGATCTCGCCTGCCTGCAGGAGGCGGACTTTGATGTTGTTCTGCAAGCGCAGAAGGATATCGCGATTGCCGACCGCGGCTAGATGCTCGGGCTTGAGCACGGCCCCGGGCCCGGCGGCGTGCTTCAGAAGCTGGCGCAGGGCCGGCGCATCCCGCAGCTCGCCGCCGCCGAAGGGATCCAGAATCCCCTGCCCGTCATCGGCCGTCAGGCGGATCATGAAATGCCCGGGGAAATTCAACCCCTCGACCGGCCAGCCGAGGCGGCGCGCGGCGTCGATATAGAGGATCGCGAGCGCGACGGGCAGGCCGCGCCGGCGCTCGATCACGCGGATCAGGTCGGCGTTCGCCAGATCGTCATAGGTCTGATCGTCGCCCTGGAAGCCATGGCGTTCCGCCAGGACCTCGCGCAAGGCCCGAGCTCGTGCCGCAAGACCCCGATCGCCGCGTCCGGCCGCGGTCGCAGCCAGGTCATCGCCGATCCGGCCGAGCCTCTGCCGGCAATCCTCGAGCCGGGGATCCGAATGATCGAGGCTCGCCAGAAGCAGCGCCGTTTCGGCCAGATCGAGCGCCTCGTCGCTGGCCTGGCCCAGCCTGGTCAAGCGCTCGAGGATCGCAGCGCGCGGCTCTACCGCAGCGCTCATGGGGTGGCGGCCGGCTGTGCCGCGGTCGCCGTGGGGGTTTGCGGGCCCGCAGGAGGCTTGGGCGCCGCCGGTTGGCCTTTCGCCGGCGCCGGCTTGTCGGTCTTGATGCGCACGTAACTCACCACCTCGCGGACATAGGGAATGTCGCGCGCATGGTCGATCACGCGCTGCAGCTCCGCCTTGTTCTGCGCCACGCCCATCAGATAGATCGTACCGGCGACGCAGTCGACATTGTAGTTGACCGAGCGGACCTTGGAATCGACGAGCAGCTTGGCGTCGAGTTCCTGGGCGAGCCAGACATCGTGCATGTACTCGCCCGCATCTTCCGGCTCGGCGACCTTGATCTCGTTGATGACCTCGGCGACGCCGTCGACCTGCCAAGCCAGGCGCACAGCCTCGACGCGAAGCGCCTGCGTCTCCACCCGTCCAGCCAGCAGCACGCGGCGCTCATGAACCTCGACATCGACCTTGGAAAGCATGCCGAGATCCTTGCCTGCCAGCTTGGCGTCGATGGCGAGCATGATGCGGTTGTCGTCGACCGCCTGTCCCAAGCCGCGCTCCTCGGAGGCGGTGTTCGCGACCGTGGCGCCGGCGCCGACGGCCATGCCCCAGGGCGAGCAGCCGGCCAGGAGCGGTGACAGAAGGAGGATAAGCAGTGCCAGCCGGCCCAAGCCGAAATCCCGACATCTAGTGGGGCAGTGCCAAATTATACCACAAGCCGTATGGAATCAGCTGTTCGGACGCCAGGCATCGCGAATATGCCGGGGCCAGCGCCAGGACGCCACCAGGATGACGTCGAACCGGCAGCGGCAGGCCTGCAGCTCAGGCCGGGCGGCGAGAAAGCCTTCCGCAGCCCGGGCGATCCGGCGCCGCTGTCGCGTCAGAAGAGACTCCGCGGCAAGGCCGAAATCGGCCCGCGCCTTGACCTCGACGAAGGCGAGGATGGCGCCGCGCCGGGCGATGATGTCGATCTCGCCGGGGCTGGTGCGATGGCCGTGGGCCAGGATGCGATAGCCGGCAAGGCGGAGGACCAGCCTGGCCAGGCCCTCGCTCCGCCGGCCACGGCGCCAAGCCTGCTGGCGCTTACGCTTCATCCTTGTCCTCCCGCGGGCCTCCGTCCCGGCTTGGCGCAAGCTCGAGCGCACGGGCATAGACCTGCCGGCGGGGCAGGCCGAGAGCGGCAGCCACGGCATCGACCGCGTCCCGCAGGCTGTGCCTCGCCAAGGCCTCAGCCAGCGCCTCGTCGATGGCGGAGTCCGGTGGAACCACCGGGCCCTCGGGCGGTGCCACGACGATCGTGACCTCTCCCAGCGGCGGCCCGGCCTCGGCGTAGTGGGCTGCAAGCTCGGAAAGCCCAGCGCGCCGCACCTCCTCGAAGAGCTTGGTCAGCTCCCGTGCGACAGCCGCCGGCCGCGGTCCCAGCACCGCCGCCATATCCGCGAGCGCCGCCGGCAGGCGCTGGGCCGCCTCGAAGAAAATCAGGCTGCCGGGAATGGCGGCGAGTTCGGCCAGCGCGCGCCGGCGCGCCGCTGGCCGGGGCGGCAGGAAGCCAGCGAAGAAGAAGCGGTCGGTCGGCAGACCCGAGAGCACGAGCGCCGTCAGCGCCGCCGAAGGGCCGGGCAGCGCCGTCACGGGCAGGCCCTCGGCGATTGCGGCACGCACCAGCTTGAAGCCGGGGTCGGAGAGCAGGGGCTGTCCGGCATCGGAGATCAGCGCCAGAGTCTCGCCGCTGCGCAGACGCTCCAGGAGCCGCGGGCGCATGCGCTCGGCATTGTGCTCGTGATAGGCGAGGAGCGGCCGGCTTATGCCGTGGCGGGCGAGCAGCTTGGTGCTGACCCGGGTATCCTCGCACAGGATCGCGTCCACCGATTTCAGCACCTCGATCGCGCGCAGCGTGATGTCGCCCGCATTGCCGATGGGCGTCGCGACGATGGCGAGGCCGCGGATGTGCGATTGCCCGCCGCCACGGCTCTCGCTAGGCTCGATGCTCATCCCCGGGTGGCTTTCGAGAGGCGGACGCGCCATGGCTCAACCATCGGATTGGACGGGACGCCTCTGCCTGGCGCGAGCGCTCGCGCTGACCCTCGCCCTGACGCTCGCCGCCTGCGGTGGCGGCCACAGAGTAGCGACAGCGCCCCAGACGGGACAAGCGCCGGCAAAGCCGGCCCCGGCCCCCGCCCCGGCGCCCGCGACTCCAGCCCCTGCGGCCTCGAAAATCGAAGGCGCGACGGCCACTGTCGGCCTGCTGCTGCCGCTGACCGGTCCGAATGCGGGGCTCGGCAAGGCGCTGAGCCAGGCGGGCCAGCTCGCTTTGTTCGAGACGGGCGACGACACAACGGCACTCGTGCTGCGCGACAGCGAGGCGGTGGGAGGGCCCGTCGGCGGCGCGCAGGCGACCATGCAGGAAGGCGCGACCGTGATTCTGGGGCCTGTTTTCGCCGCCCACGCCAAGGCGGTCGCTCCGGTCGCCACCGCGGCCCATGTGCCTGTCGTCTCCTTCACCACCGACAAGACCGTGGCCGGTCCCGGGGTCTATGTCATGGGAATCCTGCCCAGCCTGCAGGTCAACCGCGAGGTGCAATATGCCGCGAGCCAGGGCGCCAAGCGCTTCGCCGCCCTGCTGCCCAGCACCCCCTACGGCCAGGCGGTTGCCCAGGCCCTGAACGAGGCGGCACCCAAGGCCGGCGGCTCGGTCGTGGCGATCGAGTATTACGACACCAGCGCCGTCGATTTTTCCGCCGTGGTGCAGAAGCTCGCGAGCGACGGCCCCTTCGACGCCCTGCTCATTCCCGAGGGCGGGGCGCGGCTCCATGCCATCGCGCCCCTGCTCGCCCTCTACAAGATCGACACCACCAAGGTGAAAGTGCTGGGGAGCGCGCTCTGGACCGATCCCACCCTTGCCAGCGAGCCGACGCTAAGCGGTGCCTGGTTTGCCAGTCCGTCGGCGGATGGCTGGGGTGCCTTCGTCCAGCGCTATCACGCCGCCTACGGAACCGATCCGCCGCGCCTGGCAAGCCTCGCCTATGACGCGGTCGCCATGACGACGGTGCTGGCCAAGGCGAATCAGCTGAACGATGGCGGCATCACGCGGCCCGAGGGCTTCACAGGCGTCGACGGCCCGTTCCGCTTCAACGTCGACGGCAAGGTCGAGCGCAATCTCGACATCATCGAGGTCCAGCCCACGGGCTTCACCGTCAAGGATCCCGCCCCCAAGGCCTTCCCGCCGCCGCAGGGCTAGGCGCTTAGCCGAGAAGGCGCGGTAGCAGTGCGTCGAGGCGCTGGCGCCCTTCGGCCGTCGCCCGCAGGCCAAGCTGATCGAGCTCGAGGAATCCCGTCTCCACCAGCGGCGCCAGCCTCGACGGCGTCAGTGTCTCCTCGATCTCCCGGCCGACGACCGCCTTGAACCGCGCCCGTCCGATGCCGGCCGAAAGGCGCAGGCCCATCATCAGCAACTCGTCACGGCGCTCCTCGAGGCCGAGGGGGCGGCGCTCCCGGGTGGCATGGCCCTCCGCCTCGATCGCCTGGAGCCAGGCCTCAGGCGCGCGGTGCTGGCGCGTGGCATGGCGTTCGCCGGCCAGGGTCAGCCGGCCATGGGCGCCGGGGCCGACGCCGATATAGTCCCCGCCTTGCCAATAGATCAGATTGTGGCGGCATTCCGCGCCCGGCCGGGCATGGTTGGAGATCTCATAGGCCGGCAGCCCCGCCGCGGTGAGGTGCGCTTGCGTGATCTCATAGAGCCGCGCCGCCGTCTCCTCCGGCGGCAGGGTGAAATCGCCGCGCCGCCAGGCGCCGGCGAAGGCCGTGTTCTCCTCGATGGTGAGCTGGTAGACCGAGAGATGCTCCGCGGCCAAAGCGAGGGCGCGTTCGAGCTCCGTGGCCCAGTCGGCCTCCGTCTGGCCCGGCCGGGCATAGATCAGATCAAAGCTGAAGCGGGGAAAATGCCGGCGGGCGAGATCGAGGGCGGCAAGCGCCTCAGACGCGCTGTGGCCGCGGCCGAGAAAGCGCAGCGCCGGATCCTCCAGCGCCTGGATGCCGAGCGACAGCCGGTTGACGCCGGCTGAGGCCAAGGCCGCGAAGTTCGCCGCCTCCACCGAGGTGGGATTAGCCTCCAGCGTGATCTCCAGCTCGGGCGCCACGGACCAATGCCGGGCCGCGCGCTCGATCAGCGCCCCGGTCGTCGCCGGCTCCATGAGGGATGGCGTGCCGCCGCCGAAGAAGATGCTCGCAAGCCGGCGGCCCGGGGTCTCCGCCGCATAATGGTCGAGCTCCGCGAGCAGCGCCTGGCGCCAGCGTCCCTGGTCGATCCGTTCGCGGACATGGCTGTTGAAATCGCAATAGGGGCATTTCGACCGGCAGAAGGGCCAATGCAGATAGAGCCCGAAGCCGGGGTCCTGATCCGCCCTGCTTCCGACCGCCCGGTCCATCAGCGCCAGGCTCATCTCTGGAAGCAGGCGGCGACCAGCCGGCGGAAGGCCTCGGCCCGGTGGCTGATGTCATGCTTGCCGGCGGGGTCCATCTCGCCAAAGGTGAGGCTCCGGCCCTCGGGCAGGAAGATCGGATCATAGCCGAAACCGCGGTCGCCCCGCGGCGGCCAGACGAGCTGGCCATGCACCTCGCCCTCGAAGGATTCGACATGGCCGTCGGGCCAGGCCAGCGCCAGGACGCAGATGAAATGGGCGCGGCGATCCGCGTCATGACCGAGCTGACGCTCCACCCGCTGCATGGCCATGGCGAAATCCCGCTTCGGTCCGGCCCAACGGGCCGAGAAGACCCCGGGAGCGCCGCCGAGAGCATCGACCGCAAGGCCGGAATCATCCGCCAGCGCCGGCAGCTTCGCCACCCCCGCCGCGGCCAGCGCCTTCATCTCGGCATTGCCGGAGAAGGTCTCGGCCGTCTCCTCCGGCTCCGGCAGGCCGAGCTCCGCCGCCGAGACGCAGTCGACCGCATAGGGCGCCAGGAGCTCGCCGATCTCACGGACCTTGCCCTGATTGTGGCTGGCGATGACGAGCCGGCCGCCCTCGAAATGCCGCGCCATCTCAATCGGCCCCGAGCACCTGCCGCTGCAGGGCGGCGAGCTCGGTGCAGCCCTTGCGCGCCAGCGCCAGCATGGCGAGGAAGTCCTGCTCGGCGAAGGGCTTCTGCTCCGCCGTGCCCTGGATCTCGACGATCCCGCCCTCGCTGGTGAAGACGAAATTGGCATCGGCCTCGGCGGTGCTGTCCTCCTCGTAGTCGAGGTCGAGGACCGGCCGGCCCTTGGCGATTCCGCAGGAGACGGCGCTCACCTGCCCCGCCAGCGGCAGCTTGGTAACGGCGCCGATCTTCTGCAGGTAACGGAAGGCGAGCGCGAGAGCGACATAGCTGCCGGTGATGGCGGCAGTGCGGGTTCCGCCATCGGCCTGGATCACGTCGCAGTCGATCTTGACCTGGCGCTCGCCGAAGCCGGCGAGATCGGTGACGGCGCGGAGGCTCCGGCCGATCAGGCGCTGGATCTCATGGGTGCGCCCGCTCTGCCCGCCACGCGCCGCCTCGCGCGTGCCGCGCGTGCCGGTCGCCCGTGGCAGCATGCCGTATTCCGCCGTGACCCAGCCGCGTCCGGAATTGCGCAGGAAGGGCGGCACCGTGTTCTCGACCGAGGCCGTGCAGAGGACCTGGGTATCGCCGAAACGGGCGAGGCAGGAACCCTCGGCATATTTGTTCACGCCTGGCTCCAGGCGGATCTGGCGCAGCTGGTCGGCCGCACGGCCATTGGCGCGCATCGCGATGTTCCTTTCTTGCTGGCGGCGAGAAGCTAGCCTGCCGGCCGGCGGATTTCCAGCGCCGGGCCGGAGCCGCAGCCATCATCTCCCGCCCCTTTCGTTGACCAAAGCGGGGGGCCTTACTACATTCGCTCAAGCCCATGAACGTATTGTCCTCTTCCCCCCCGGCGGTGCGCGAGCTCAGCGAGCGCTCGCGCGAGGTGTTTCGCCACATTGTCTCCGCCTATGTCGAGAGCGGCGAGCCGGTCGGCTCGCGCACGGTCTCGCGCCGCCTGGGCATGGCGCTGTCGCCCGCCACCATCCGCAATGTCATGGCGGATCTGGAGGATGCGGGCCTGCTCTACGCCCCCCATACTTCCGCCGGCCGGCTGCCGACGGAGCTGGGGCTCCGCCTCTTCGTCCATGGACTCCTGGAGCTGGGCCGGCTGACCGAGGCCGAACGCCAATCCATCGAGGGCCAGTGCGCGGCCAGCGGCCGCAGCCTGCCCGAGGTGCTGGAGCAGGCGACCAATGCCCTGGCGGGTCTCTCGCGCTGCGCCGGGCTGGTCATGGCGCCGAAGTCGGACCGGGCGCTGCGTCATATCGAATTCGTACATCTGGGGCCGGGCCGCGCCCTCGTGGTCATCGTCACCGATGACGGGCTGGTCGAGAACCGCATCATCGACGTGCCCATGGGCCTGCCTGCCTCCTCCCTCATCGAGGCGAGCAATTTCCTCTCGGCCCGCCTTGTCGGGCGGACCATCGCGGAAGCCCGGCTGAATATCGGAGAGGAGCTGGCCGCCCATCGCGCCGAGCTCGACCAGCTGACCCGGAAGGTGGTCGAAGCCGGGCTTGCGAGTTGGTCCGCCGACAAGGGCGGCGCCCTCATCATCCGTGGCCAGGCCCAGCTCCTCGAGGATGTGACAGCCCTGAGCGACCTCGAGCGCATCCGCAGCCTATTCTCCGCCCTCGAGCGCAAGGAGGCGCTCTCCCGCCTGCTGGAGGCAGCCGAGGCAGCTGAAGGCGTCCAGATCTATATCGGGGCCGAAAGCGAGCTTTTCGGACTTTCCGGCTGTTCCCTTGTCGTTGCGCCCTATCGCAACGGCCAGCAGCGCATCGTGGGTGCGGTGGGCGTCATCGGCCCGACCCGCATCGACTACGCCCGCGTCATACCCATGGTGGATTACACCGCCCAACTGATCGGCCGAGTCATCGGCTAAGCAATGGAGACTTCGAGAATGTCGACGGGAAATCCGCCCGACCGGAACAACGAATCCATGTCCGAGGAAGGATCGGAGGATTACCAACTCGGCCGCGCCGAGTCCGATCTCGCCACCGAGCTGGAAAAGCTGATCGCCGAAAACGCGGCGATGAAGGACCAGCTGCTGCGGGCCCTCGCCGAGGCGGAGAACACCCGCCGGCGCACGCAGCGCGACCGCGAGGACTTCGCCAAATATTCCGCGGCACCGCTGGCCAAGGACATTTTGCCGGTCGCGGACAATCTCGCACGCGCGCTTGCGGCCGTTCCCAAGGAGGCGCTGGACAATGACGAGGCGCTGAAGAATCTGGTGGAAGGGATCGCGGCGACGGAGCGCCAGCTGCAATCCGCCCTCGAGCGCCACAACATCAAGCGCATCGACCCCGAGGGCGAGAAGTTTGACAGCCATCGCCACCAGGCCATGTTCGAAGTGCCCGGGACCGACAAGCCGGGCGGGACCGTCGTCCAGGTCCTCCAGCCGGGCTATATCCTGCACGACCGCCTGCTGCGCCCGGCCCTCGTCGGCGTCGCCAAGGGCGGCTCCGGCGGGGCGGCGCGAAGCGAGGCCCAGACCGCCGAGGAAGACGGCTGAGCGGGGCTTCGGCCCGTTCAGCTCTTCGCCTTGGGGCCGTATTGCAGGACCTGCACCTTCTCCAGGGTGACGAGGCCGCTGGCGGCCCCCATCAAGGCGTCGAGCTGGGGCAGGAAGATGTCGATCTTCTCCTGGCTGTCGACGATCTCGATGATCAGCGGAAGATCGTCCGAGAGGCGCAGGATGTTGGCCGTATGAAGGTGGCTCGATAGGCCAAAGCCCATCGGACCACGCAGCACCGTGGCGCCAGCGAGGCCGCTCTCCCGCGCCTTTGTCACGATCGCCTCGTAGAGCGGCCTGGAGCCGGCACGATCGCTTTCACCCATGAAGATCCGCAGCAGAACGGCATCGCGCGGCAATTGCATGGATCAGATCCCCTTTAACTGATTGAAGCTCGCTGCCAGGAGATGGCCCAGCCACACGGCGAGCAGACAGAGCACGACCGAAAGCCCGATGTTTCCTCCCGCCCGCAGCCAATCGCCGTTGCGTGCGAGGATGAGGGTCTGCAGGCTGAAGGACGAGAATGTCGTGTAGCCGCCGCAGATTCCGATCATGACGAACTGCCGGACCGTCGAGCCTACCAGATAGCGACCGTCGGGACCGGTGATCGTGCTGAAGAAGCCGATGACGAAGGATCCCGAAACGTTGACGATCAGCGTACCCCAGGGAAAGGTCTCGCCGAAATGGCTCGCCACGAAGCCCGACAGCCAGTAGCGCCCACCGCCCCCGAGGGCGCTGCCGATCATGATCCAAAGATAGGTCTGAAAAACCATTCCCTACTCCTCCACTCCAATCGCCCGAAGGCGCGGTCCAGAGCACTGGGGGCGGGCATGAAAAAACCCGCCTGCGGCGGGTTGCGGAAGCGATCCCACCGCGTCACACCACGCGGCAGGAGTCATCAGCCCAGAGGGCGGTTTTGGGGGACCCCATCCCCTTGCGTCTTCCATCCATAGCTAGGCGAACTCCGGAAGATCGTCAAGCCTGGCCTACCTCTCGAACATGTCCACCGGTCCTGCTCCAGCGCGGCCCTCGCGCCCCACGGCCTCGCGGTACATGAGGCCGATCCGGCGATAGAACTCGGGCCAGGCGAAGCTCTGGCCCCGGATGCGGGCCGCGGTCGACATGCGCCGGCGCAGCCCCTCATCCTCCGCCAGGCGCCGCAGGCGATCGGCGATGGCCGCGGAATCGCCGACCGGCACGACGAATCCTTCGATCCCGTCGCGCACCGCCGAGCCTGCATTGGCCGAGACGATGCAGGGCAGCCCGCAGGCCAGCGCCTCGTAGATCACATAGACACCACCCTCGGCGAGGGAGGGGAAGACGAAGACATCGGCGCTCTGATAGGTCTCGTGCAGCCGGGCATTCGGCACGAATCCCAGATAGCGGATGCCCGCGGGCTGCCGCGCGACGAGATCGAGGATGTACTTGTCCTTGGGGACGCCGACGAAGACGAGCTCCGCCTCCTTCAGCGCCGCCGCCTGCCAGCCCGCCAGAAGATGATGCACGCCCTTGCGCACGGACATATGGCCGGCGAAGAGGGCGCGGAAAGGGCCCGGCGGGCGCGGGCCTTCGGCGGGGCGGAAGCGCGCCGCATCCACGCCGAGCGGCATGCGGAAGATGCGGCCGGGCTCGACCCCATGCTCGATCAGGGAGCGCTCAGCGAAGGCCGATTGGGCGATGTGGAAATCCGCCCGGGGCAGCTCGGCCAGGAGCTCGGCCGAAGGCTGGCTCGGCCCCGGCCAGGGCACGCCGAGGCGCCGGTACTCGGCGGCAACGAGCGGCATGGTCGAGGGCGGCAGCGTCGATTCCAGCATCGCCGTCAGCCCGCGACCGCGCGCGCAGGAGAGGCTCCGCGCGCAGGACTCCTGGAATCCATGGAAGATGCCGCGGCTCTCCGCCCCTACATGACGGGCGAGCCAGCGCACCACGAGCCGGTCATGGATGGCATTGCCGATGCGATAGTCCTTGAACCAGCCATAGCAGAGCTCAGGCAAGGGACCCGAGACCTGGACCACGAGTGAGGGATCCATCTCCGCCAGGCGCCGGCGCTCCAGCTTCTCCTCAATGCGCCGGTGCCGGTCCTTGGGCAGGAGCGCCAGCATCGTGAAGGGGAAATGCCCGGGCTTGTAATAGAAGCCGGTGAGGAATCGGGTCGGGATGCCGCTCACCGCAGCACCCATGGGCACGCGATACATGTTGCCCTGCTTGGAGGGGTGGCTGACGACGGCGCGAATCTCCGCCATCGCCTCAGCCCTCGACGCGAAGGCCGATGCCGGCCAGCGCCTGCTTCAGCCCGGCGACATCCTCGCGATAGCTCCAATGCTCGATGATTTCGAGGCTGCGCTGTCCCATGGCGGCGCTGCGCGCGGGCGAGGCGAGCACATCGCGGAAGGCCTGAGCCAGCGCATCGGCATCGCCCATGGGCACGATGGCGCCGTTCTCGCCGGGATGCACGAGATCGGGGCCGGAGCCGACCTTGTCGCTGACGACGATGGCGCGGCCGGCATTCATCGCCTCGTTGACCACGAGGCCCCAGGGCTCCTGGCGCGAGGGCAGCACGAAGAGATCGGCGGCATCATAGAAGGCGGGCAGCTCGCGCTGATTGCGGAAGCCCGCGAAAAGGACGCGATCGGCGACACCGAGCTCGCGTGCCCGCGCCTCGAGCTGGCCGCGCAGCGGCCCATCGCCCACGAGGATCAGGCTCGCCTCAGGCTTGCCGATGCGCGCAAAGGCCTCCAGCAGCACATCGGGCGCCTTGATATGGGTCAGCTTGCCGGAGAAGAGAATGCGCGGACGATCCGCCTTCAGGCCGAGCGAGGCGAGGAACGCCGCACGGCCTGCGGCCGCGGCCTCGGCCCCGGCGCGGAAGCGCGCATTGTCCACGGCATAGGGCATGGAATAGACCTTGGCCGGATCGAAGCCCTGAGCGATCCAGTACTGACGGTTCAGCGTTCCGATGGCGAGGACGCCATCCACCAGGCTCGCCAGCGCGCCGAAGACGCGGCGCTTCACTACGCGCCTCATCCCGCCGCGCGGCTTGCTGATGGCGGTCGGCTCGTCGCGCAGCAGGATCTTCAGCCCCTGTGCCTTCGCGCCCAGCATGGCCATCTGGTGGAAGACGCGCGCATAGCCATGGACCCAGAGCACATCGAAGCGCCCCTCGGCCAGCCGCCGGCCAAGCCCATAGTTGAGAGGCCGCAGGAAGGGCGTGACCCTGAGGGGATCGCCAAGCGCAGGCAGAAACTCGTGCTCATAGCCCTCGAGCAGCGGCACGTCCCAGGCGATCGTCTGGCCGAAGCCCTTGTCGACATAGCTCTTCAGCCCCATGGGGCTGCGAAAGAAGGCCTTGAGCTCGATGCCGGGCTCGGCCGCGATCAGACGAAGGAGCGGCGCCTGATATTGAATCGGATGCGTGGCGAGATAGGCGATCCTGACGCTCATCGGTCAGCCACCTCGTCGAGCAGCCCCGAGAGGCGCCTGCGAAAGCTCTCGCGCGAGAAGTAATCGAGCCCCTCGGGCCGGCCGCGTGGACGCGCCAGCGCGGCGCGGATGCCGGCGGCGACGCTCGCCGGATCGTCGGGATCGACGATCGGGCCCAGCATCCCGTCGCGCATCGTCTCGCGGCTTCCGTCCTTGGCGCTCGCCATGGCCGGCACGCCAGCGGCCATGGCTTCCAGGATCACGATCCCCATGCCCTCGCCCCGGCTCGGCATCACATAGGCATCGGCGAGATGGTAGTGGGCCACCTTCTCCTCCTCGGCGATGCGGCCGGTGAAGATCACGCGGTCCGCGAGGCCAAGAGCCTTGGCCTTCGCCTCCAGCCGCGACCGGTCCGGGCCGCTGCCGCCGATGAGATAGACCAGATCAGGATAGTCCGGCAGCAGGCCCGGCATCGCCTGCATCACCTCGTCCATCCCCTTGGCGCGCTGTTCGCTCACCAGACGGCCGAAGGTGAAGAGCACCTGCTTGCCCGCCAGCCCGTAGCGCTCGGCCAGCGCGGGGTCGCGCGATCCCGGCCGGAAGAGGTCGAGATCGACGGTGCAAGGCAGCAGGCGGAAGCGCCCGGCGGGCAGATGGGCCCAGTCCTGGAAGCGGGCGGTCGTCACCTCGCTGATGGAGATCACCCGGTCGGCGCGGCGGGCGAGCCAGGTGAGCAGCGGGTTCTTCGGCCGGTCCCAGGCATCGATGCCGTAGATGAAAAGCCAGAGGGGGGCGCCTGTCGCGAGCTTCGCCAGGTAGGCGACCGGCAACAGCCGGATATGGGCGGCGAGGATCAGATCCGGCTGCGTCGCGGCCAAGGCGCGCAGGCTCTCCGACAGGAAGGCGCGGGTACCCCCCGCCGCGGAAACGCGCCAATCGACTTTCGCCGGGATCGCCTCGCTGCCGTCGCCTGCGATGCGCGGCAAGGCGACGATCTGCTCGACGCGGGGGTCATGCACAAGCGCATCGAGCACGTCGCGGTTGTTGCGCGAGATGCCGCCATGGCCGCCATAGGCGTCATGGAGAAACATCACGACCTTCATCGCGCCAGCCGCCGTTTGACGATCTCCGCCGCGTCGAGGGCGCTGAGCCGCCAGAACCAGGGCCTGAGATAGAGCCGGCGCTCCGTCGCCAGGCGCCGCGCCAGAGGATGGCGGGAGGCATAGCCGGCCATCCCCGCCGCAAGACGCGCTCGCTGATCCGCCGCGAGATCCGCCGGCTGCTCGATCAGACCGCGCCCGCCCGCCTCGGCATGCTCGATGAAGGCGGTGAGAAGCCGCCAGGTCGCGGCGACGCTGAAGCGGGCCTCGATATCCTTCGCCCCTGCCTCGGCGATGGAGCGGGCGAAGGCCGGATCGGCGGCAAGCCGTGCGAGCGCGCGGCGCGCCGATGGGTAGTCGTTGACCAGGAATCCCGTCCTGCCATCGCCGATCAGCTCGGCCTGGGCATTGTCGCCCCAGGGCGTCGATTGCACGATCACCGGCAGGCCCGCCAGTGCCGCCTCCGCCAGCGCATAGCCGAAGGATTCGCCGTA
>DATFRE010000483.1:0-4884 GCA_035263545.1 Dongiaceae bacterium | reverse complement strand
GGTCCAAATCTCGGTCAGCGCCCCTTCCGGCACGAGGCGCTCCTCGCGCACTGTCTTCCAGAAGGGGCTGCCGATCGCCCCGGCATCGGCACGGCCGTCGAGAATCGCGCGCACGACCTCGACCTCGCTTCGGCCGGTATCGCCATGCTTGCCGACATCGCTGTCGAAGCGCAGGGTCCGGTAGTCCTTCCCCTCGACCAGGCCTTCGTGCTCCAGGAAGTGAACCGGCAGGATCGCCGCATGGCCGCTATCGCGGCTGCCGAGCGCGAGCGTGCGCTCCTTGACATCACCCAACCCACGGACCGCGCCGCCCGTCGGCGCCACGATCTTGGTCATCCAGCCGAGATCGGTATCGCGCATGGCGATCGGCCGGCAGGAGCGCCCGCTCCACGCCTCGGCCTGCAGAAACGCGAGATTCGTGTTCCAGCCGATGTCGATGCGGGGCACGGGCGCGCCGGGCGCCGACAGGAGGGCCTCGACCTGCGTCTCATAGCTCTGGAACAAGACGACCTCGACCGGAAGATCGCCCTCCTCGTGAAAGTAGCGCCGCATGCCTTCCCAGATGGTGACCACCTTGGGGTCATAGGCGACGGCCCCCACCCAGATCGTCCGGCTCATGATCATCCTCCCGGTCAGAAGAGCGGAATGCCGAGGATCGCCTTGCCGATGAACTCGCGCAGGACGTCGCCGGTGGGTGCCATCACCGCGCCCGCATGGGCGTCGCGGAACAGCCGCTCGATGGCCGTGTGCCTGGAGAAGGCGGCACCGCCGCAGACCCGCATCGCCGTCGAGGTGACGGCGATCGCCGTCTCGCCCGCCGCCGCCTTACATTCGAGTGCTCTCAGCAGCGTCGTCTCCCGCGGCCGCTCGAGGTGGTCGACATAGTCGTCGATGCGCGCCGCAAGCCCGTCGGTATCGATCTGCATGGTCGCGAGCTGGGCGCGCAGGGTTGGGAGGCTCTCGCCCAGGCTCTGGCCCAGATGCTCGAATCGGGCGTTCTTGAGATGGTTCACCGTGGTGGCGACCGCCGCGCGGCAGAGCCCCAGCGCCACAGCCGCCGAGCCCAGATTGAACAGCGGCAGCACCACGTTCAGCATTGCCTGGAAGCCCCCGCCATCCTCGGTCAGCTGGGCCTCGGCCGGAACCGCGCAGTCCGCGAGCGTCATTGGCGCGGAGGCATTGGCCCTGAGCCCCATGCCGTCCCAGGGGCCCGAGACCGACAAGCCCTCGGCGCCCGCCGGCACGAGATAGAGCGTCGAATCCGTCGGTCCCGCCCCTTCGGGCGAGAGCGAGGAGACGACATAGCTCTGGGCATGGCCGGCGCTGGTGACCCAGGACTTCTTCGCCGTGATGTGGCAGCCGGCATTGTTGCGGCGCGCCCGGGAGATGGGCGTCCAGAAGTGGCTTCGCGAACCGGCCTCGCTGAAGGCGAGGGTCGAGAGATGCTGGCCGCGGGCGATGTCGGCCAAGACCGGGGCGACCGCGGCGCCGGGCCTTGCCGCGGCAATGGTCGCGGCGGCGCTGACATGCATGAGATAGACCATCGCGGCCGAGGCATCCGCCTCGGCGATCGTCGCGGTGACGGCTGCGAAACTGCACGGCCCGAGGCCGGCGCCGCCGACCTCCGAGGGCAGCATCAATCCGAGAAGCCCGGCCTGGCCGAGGCCAGCGACGGACTCCTTGGAAAACCGCCCCTCCTTATCGTGCTGCCCGGCGGCCGGCGCCAGGATGCGGTCGGCGATGTCCTTGGCCTTCGAAAGCGCGGTCTCGTGATTCATCTTGCCCCTCGCCTGCCATATTGTTCGAGCCTCACCCTTTCGAGGTTACACTAGACGAGGCTTTTGAAGGCTGGGTTACAATCTTTCGTGCTCATCTCGACCGGGGCTCCGATCCGCGCCCATCATGAGCGGGTGCAGCCGGACTTCCGCCGCCCCTCGCGATAGTCCTCGATCAGGACCTTGAAGCGTTCCCGCCCGAAGCTCGGGAAATGCCCGCCATGCACCACGCTGACGGGAAGCCGGGCCAGCCTCTCGATCGAGGCGTCGTAGTCCCGGAGATCCGCATGATAGGTGTCGAGGATCAGCGGGCCGTCATAGATGGTGTCGCCTGAGAGCAGGATTCCCGTGCGTGCCTCCCAGAGCGCGATGCCGCCTGGCGAATGGCCGGGCGTATGGATCACATCGAACGACCGGTCACCGAGATCGAGCCGATCGCCATTCTTCAGCAGCGATGTCGCCGGGGCCGGGCGCACCTCGTAGGCGGTGCTGTTCCAGCCCTCCGGCAGGGCGTTGAACATCCGCTCATCGGCATATCTGTCGGCGAGCGTCAGCGTCCGGTCCGGCGCCGCCAGGATATCCGCCTCCGCGCCATGAATCCGGCGGTCGGCGAACTCGTAATGGTTGCCGATATGGTCGAAATGGGTGTGGCTGGCGACGCATATGATCGGCCGCTCGCGCACGAGCGCGACATGCCGGCGCAGCGGCACGGCGCCGAGACCGGTATCAAGGAGAAGGTCGCGATCCCGACCCCGGATGTGCCATAGATTGCAGCGGTAGAAGGGCTGAATGGCCGGCTCGTCGATCAGCGTTACGTCATCGCTGAGCCGCGTCACCCGCCACCAATCGCCTGGGCTTATGACCTGCATCGGATCACGAACTGCCAATCCCGCATATGTGAACAGTAGAGCCCTTGCGGAGCCCATGCCAGCGTGTGAGTAACTCCGAAAGGCCGGACGGCCCGCCGTCCGGCTCATGCCAAGCAATAACAGGGAGGTTCAAGATGAAGCGTATTCTCGGCGGTATCTTTCTGAGCGCGGTCCTGGCGCTGACCTCGCTCGCCGCCCGTGCCGACGACGTCATCCGCTTCAGCGTCGCCGCAGAACCCTATCCGCCCTTCGCGAGCAAGGACGCATCCGGCAAGTGGGTCGGCTTCGAGATCGACCTCATGAACGCCGTCTGCGCCGAGATGAAGGCCAAATGCACCATCGTGGAATCCGCTTGGGACGGAATCATCCCGGCGCTCCAGTCCGACAAGTTCGACGTGATCTGGGCCTCGATGCTGATCACCGATAAGCGCAAGCAAGTGATCGACTTCACCGACAAGTACTACCACACCCCGGCCTCGATCATCGGCCCGAAGTCGGTCACCTATCAGATCGACTTCAAGAACCCGGACAGCCTCAAGGGCAAGATCGTCGGCGTCCAGGTCTCGACCGCCCATTTCCGCTTCATGGAGAAGTATTTCGGCTCGGCGGTGACCATCAAGACCTATGACACCCAGGACAACGTCAACGCGGATCCGGTGGCTGGGCGCATCGATCTCGAAATGGCCGACGCCGTCAACCTGGCGGAGTTCCTGAAGACCCCCGAAGGCCAGGATTTCGAGGTCAAGGCGACGCCGCCGCAGGACGATCACGTCGTTTTCGGCTATGGCGTCGGCGGCGGGGTGCGCAAGACCGACCAGGCGCTGAAGGAGCGGCTCAACAAGGCGATCGCCGCGATCCGCGCCAACGGCGTCTATGACGCCGTCGCCAAGAAGTACTTCACCTTCGACGTCTACGGCAGCTAGAGCCGCTGCGGATGGGCGCCCCCGCCTCAGGAACGAGGCCGGGGCGCCCCTCTTTCTCATAGATTTCTTCCTCACAGATTTCGGCGCCCGCCGAAACATACCGGTCACATGGCGGTGCTAGGGTCCCCCGAACATCCCCGCGCGGAAGGAGGAACCCATGTCGCACGGCAGCTTCGCCTGGAACGAGCTTCGGACCAACGACATCGAAGGCGCCAAGGCCTTCTACGGCAAGACCATCGGCTGGACCTTCGAGGAGATGCCGATGCCTGGCGGCGAGGGCACCTATTGGATCGCCAAGTTCGATGACGAGCCGGTCGCCGGGATCATGGATGTCGCCGCCATCGGCGAAGGCACCCCGCCGCACTGGTTCGCCTATCTCGAGGTCGACGACGTGGACGACCGGGTCGATGAGATCAAGGAGAATGGCGGGCGCGTGCTGCAGGAGCCCTTCGATATCGAAGGCGTGGGCCGCATCGCCATTCTCGCCGATTCCACCGGCGCCCTCATCGGCTGGATGACCTCCGAAGCCGAGGAGGAGGACGAAGAGGAAGAAGAGGAGGAGGAAGAGGAAGGCGAAGAGAAGGAATAGCTCTCGCCAGCCCGCTTTCTTCTTTTCCTCTCCCGCACCGACCTTTCCCTCTCCCGCGCTTCGAAGCGGGAGAGGGTGGCCGCGGCCGCGCAAGCGGCGGCGGCCAGGTGAGGGTCCATCAAGTCCGGTCTCGCCCTACCCTCACTCCCCCCGTCGCTTCGCGACGGGTCCCCTCCCTCTCCCGCTTCAAAGCGCGGGAGAGGGCGTTTCGCGCACAGCGATCAGATCTTCAGCCTGGCAGGAGAGGACGAGCTTCGTCCCTGGCGCGGTCACCGCCGCCGGCGGCAGGCGTAGCAGGAAGCGCTGCTCCCCGGTCGCGCTGGCGGCGAGCACGCGCTGATGGGCGCCCTGGAACACGGCATCGGTGATGCGCGCCTCGCCCAGGGAAATCCTGCCCGAGCCGTCGGCGCGCAGATTCTCCGGCCGGAGCACGAGGGTGACGGCCTCGCCGGGCGGTACTGCGGTTGCGACCGGCAGGAGACCGAAGGCGGTCTCCACCCCGCCATCCCTCGCTTGCCCCGCGATCTCCGTGCTCTCCCCCATGAAGCGGGCGGTGAAGCGGGTGGCCGGCCGGGCATAGACGCGCTGGGGCGGCCCGGCATCCTCGATCCGGCCCTTGTTCATGACCACGATCAGGCTCGCCAGCGCCATGGCCTCCTCCTGGTCGTGGGTGACATGAACGAAGCAGCGCCCCGTGCGCCGCTGCAGCGCCAGGAGCTCGTCCTGCA
>DATFRE010000482.1:0-17742 GCA_035263545.1 Dongiaceae bacterium | reverse complement strand
CTTCGCCGTGTCCTTCGCCCCCCAGGGCGCCAGCCGCTTCGCCGGCGGTGGCCTCGCCTATGGCACGGACGTCCAGGCGCCCGTCTTCATCGGCGGGCCCTCCACGCATCCTGGTGCCGGCACGAACATCGTCGCAGTGGCTGGCGACTATGTGGCCAATTTCGGCGATTTCAACTTGACCGTGGGCGGCGGCGGGGAATGGGCCTTCACCCAGTACACACCCGCGGGCGGCACCACCGGGAACAAGCCCTCCTGGTATCAGGCCGGCGCGCAGCTCGGCTTCGGGCATTGGACCGTCGGTGCCTCGGGCGCCTATTACGTGAACTATCTCGAGGTCGGCTTCCCGGGGACGACGGCCTCCCCCAGCGACGACGGGTGGGTCGCGACCGCCGGCTTCAACTACAGCGTCCACGGCGTCGCCATCGGCGTGCAGGGCATGTACTCCCAGTGGGGTCAGTCCGCCGTAGGGGCCGGCGACGAGAAAGTCTGGGGAGTCTCGCTGAACAGCACTTACGCCTATGGCCCGGGCATCAATCTGGAGGCGCAGTTCGCCTATACGGCCGCCAACTATAACGGGGCGGCGGTATCGCCCTTCATCTTCGGCCTGCCGTCGGTGCATGCGATCGAGGTCGATCTCGGCACCGCGATCAATTTCTGAACCGGACTTTTCCTCGGCTCCAATTCCCGCCATTCTGGCGCCATGACAATCGAGACCGTGACTCTCGACGCGGCGGCGCGCCTCGCCGCCGTCAAGGCACGCATGGCCGCCGCGGTGACCGCCGCCGGGCGCATGCCCGGCGATGTCCGGCTCGTGGCGGTCTCCAAGACAAAGACGGCGCCCGAGATCCAGCCGGTGCTTGCCGCCGGGCAGCGCCTCTTCGGCGAGAACCGGGTGCAGGAGGCGGTGGCGAAATGGCCGGCGCTCCGGGAGCAAGTTCCGGACATGGAACTCCATCTCATCGGCCCCTTGCAGACCAACAAGGTGCCGGAGGCCGTCGCCCTGTTCGACGTGCTCGAGAGCCTCGATCGCGAGAAGCTCGCCCGTGCGCTTGCCGGCGAGATGGCGAAGCGCGGCCGCCGCCCCGCCTGCTTCATCCAGGTCAATACGGGCGAGGAGCCGCAGAAGGCCGGCATCCCCCCGCGCCAGGCGGATTCCTTCATCGCGCTCTGCCGCGGCGAGCTCGGCCTGCCCGTGGCGGGCCTCATGTGCATCCCGCCGGTCGAGGAAGAGCCCGGGCTCCATTTCGCGCTGCTGCGGGAGATCGCGCGGCGGAACGGCCTTGCGGGCCTCAGCATGGGGATGAGCAGTGATTTCGAGACTGCCATCCGCTATGGCGCCACCCATATCCGCGTCGGAACGGCCATCTTCGGCAAGCGCGGTCCGGCTGCCGGTGCTCGAGGTGGCGAATGACGGCGGCACCTTCGAAGCCCCTCGACCGCGGCAAGCTCTCCCTCGTCATGGCCTACTGCGCCGACGCGGAGAAGCTCCTGCTGGAGGACCGGTTCCACGACGCGCGCAAGGTTGTCCAGCAGGCGCTGCGCCTGGCGCCCAATCACGGCGCGGCCGTCCACATTCTCGGCGTGATCGAGATGGAGAGCGGCAATCTCGAGGAGGCGGCACGGCTCATCAAGCACACCACCGAGCTCGAGCCCACGGCCCATGATCCCTTCTATTTTCTCGGCCTGACCTATGTCAGCCTCGGCCGCCTCGAGGAGGCGGTTGCGGCCTTCCACGCTGCGCTCGCGCTCAAGCCCGATCTGCGCGTGGTCCTGCGCGAGCTCAGTGAAGCGCTGGAGACCCTGGGGCGGAAGGAGGAGGCGCGCGCGGTCATTCGCCGGCGCCTGGAGCTCGACCCCCGGGATTTCGCCGCCCTCTACCAGCTCGTGCGTCTCGATCCCAAGGGGGTGGGCCCCGAGGATCGCGCCCGGCTCGAGGCCATCGTCGAGGACGAGTCGCAGCCTGAGGAAAGTGCCGCCGCCTGGATGGCGCTGGCCGATATCTACGAGGCCGAGGGACGGACCGACGAGGCCTTCCGACATCTGAAGCGGGGCAACGACCTGCAGCATCAGGCCCTCACCCGCATCGACGGCAAGCTGCCATCCCAGATGGTGATGCCGAAGGGCAGAGCCTCGCGGCGCATGGCACCGGCCAAGGCCATGGAGGAAGTCGTCCGGCGAACCACCTATACCGAGTTCGTCTTCGACGCCGCTTTCTTCGAAAAATATGCCGGGTTCGGCTATCCCTCGAATCTGCCGATCTTCATCCTTGGCATGCCGCGATCGGGCAGCACGCTGATCGAGCAGATCCTCTCCAGCCACCCCCAGGTCCATGGCGGCGGCGAGCTGCTCGCATTCCACCAGTCGGTGATAGACATGCGCTGGCCCGGTCAGGGCTATTTGCAGCCGGGGCCTGACGGCATCATGAGGCCGAGCGCGCCGCCGAAGCCGCCCAACCGTTATTTCCGCGAGCTGGGCGCCGCCTATGTCAAGACGCTGCGCGGTCTGAATGCGCGCGCCCAGCGCATCACCGACAAGATGCCCGACAACTACTTCGACATCGGGATGATCCATCTCTGCCTGCCCAACGCCGTGATCCTCCATTCCGTTCGTGATCCCGTGGATACCTGCCTCGGCTGCTACAGGCAGATCTTCGCCACCGGCCACGAGACGACCTATGACCTGACACTCATCGGCAAGACCTATGTCCTCTATCGCCGGCTCATGGAGCATTGGCAGCGGGTCCTGCCGGGGCGCGTGATCGACGTGGTCTATGAGAAGCTGGTGGCCGATCCGGAAAGCGAGATCCGGCGGCTCGTCGCCATCTGCGGCCTGCCCTGGAACGATGCTTGCCTGCGCTTCTACGAGAATCAGCGGCCGGTGACCACGGCCAGCTCCAGCCAGGTCCGTCAGCCGATCTTCAAGGGCGCGGTGCAGCGCTGGCGGCGCTACGAGAAGCATCTGGGGCCGCTGCTCGAGGCTCTCGGTCCCTACGCCCCGCCAGGCGCGTGACGCGCGCCGCCCTCCCCGCCATCGATCCGGGCAAGCTTGCGCTGATCCAGGCCTATTGCGCCGATGCCGAGAAGCTGCTGCAGGCCCATAGCCTGCCCGAAGCGCGCAAGACGGCGCAGCAGGCGCTCCGCCTGGCGCCGCGCCATGCCGCGGCGGTCAACATCCTGGGCGTCATCGAACTGGAGAGCGGCAATCTCGCGGCGGCGGTCGGCCTGCTCGAGCGCGCGGTCGCGCTCGCGCCTGCGGCGCCGGAGCCCCTCTATTTTCTCGGCCTCGCCCAGGGTCGGCTCGGCCGTCCCGAGGCCGCGGCGGACGCGCTTGCCGCGGCCCTCGCTCTGAAACCGGACTTGCGCCCGGCGCTCCGCGAGCTCTCCCGGCAGCTTCAGAGCCTGGGCCGCAAAGCCGAGGCGACCGCGGCGCTCCGCCGTCTGCTGGCCCTCGACCCTGGCGATGCCGCGGCCCTCTATCACCTCGCCCGTCACGATCGGGCCGCGCTCACCGCGAAAGAAAGGGCGCAGCTCGAGGCCGTTGCCCAGGGCAGCACAACTGCGACGATTCCGGCCGGCCTGGCATTGGCAGAGATCCTCGATGCCGAAGGCGATGCGGACGGTGCCTTCCTCCATCTGAAGCGCAGCAACGACCTGACTCATCAGGCGCTCACCCGCAACGACGGGCGCGCGCCTGCTTCTGCAGCCCCGGGCCAGGGGCCGGCGCCGCGGCGCATGGCGCCCCTCAAGGCGCTGGACGACCTCGCCCATCGGAGCTCTTTCGCCCAGCTCGTCTTCAACGAGGCCTTCCTGGCACAGCATGCCGGGCTCGGCCATCCCTCCAACCTGCCGATCTTCATCCTCGGGATGCCGCGCTCGGGAAGCACGCTCATCGAGCAGATTCTGGCGAGCCATCCCCAGGTCCATGGTGCCGGCGAGATCGACGCGGCCGAGAAGACGCTGGTTGAGATGCGCTGGCCCTATGAGGGCTATCTGCGGCAGAGCCCGGACAGTCTGGTGCAGGACATGCCGCGCTTCAGCCCGCCGCCCCGCCCCGCCAATCGCTATTTCCGCGAGCTTGGTGCCGGCTATGTGAAGGCGCTGCGCAGCCAGAGCCAGCGGGCGCAGCGCATCACCGACAAGATGCCCATCAACTATCTCTATATCGGGATGATCCATCTCTGCCTGCCCCAGGCCGTGATCATCCATTCCGTGCGCGATCCTCTCGACACCTGCCTCTCCTGCTACTGGCGCCCCTTCACCTCGGGCTATGAGACGACCTACGACCTGACGCTTCTGGGCCGGCACTACCGGCTCTATCGCCAGGTGATGGAGCATTGGAACCGGCGGCTGCCCGGCCGCATCCTCGAGGTGGCCTATGAGCGGCTCGTGGCCGAGCCGGAGGCCGAGATTCGCCGTCTGCTCGCCGCCTGCGGCCTGCCCTGGAACGACGCTTGTCTCAGCTTCCATGAGAACCCGCGGTCGGTCGGCACGGCCAGCCTCAGCCAGGTGCGCGAGCCGATCTTCACGCGCGGCCTCGGGCGCTGGCGGCGCTACGAGAAGCATCTGGGGCCGCTGATCGAGGCTCTCGGTCCCTATGCCGCCGAGGCTCAGAAGGAGGAGCGCGGTTCCTGAAGGAAGATCGCCTCCTCGGGCGTCGTTACCCGGCCGAGCGCGACATTGCGATGGGGAAAGCGGCCGAACCGTTCGATGATCTCCTGGTGGCGCAGTACATACTCGAACTGATCCTCCGCAGCGGCGCGCCTCTCCGGCGGGCTTTCCGCCAACCAGGCGGCAAAGAGCTCGACCGAGAGCGCCTGGTCCGCCGCATCCTCGCTATGCTCGAAGGGCAGATAGAAGAACTTGCGCCGGTCCCAGGGCGTCGCCCGGTCGAAGCCGGCGGCGATGGCGGCCGCGGCGATGCGCCGCGCGATCGGGTCGGCGGCGAAGGCTGAGGCCGAGCCGCGATGGAGGTTGCGCGGAAACTGGTCGAGCAGGATCACGAGTGCCAGCGCACCCTCGGCCGAACCGGCCCAGTCCGTGCAGGCTTCTCCGGCCGCGGCAGCGGCCGTGAGATCTCCAAAGCCCACGCGGATCTCGTCGTCGAAGGCGGCGTCACGGACGAACCAGAGCGCGCTGCAACGCTCCTCGAACCAGAAGTCGAGAACGGCCGCGATCGCCCCGGCGGCCGCCGATTGCTCCAGCGGGCTCAGGCGGCGAGCTGGTTCTGCACCAGAACCCGCTTCACGGCCGGGCGCGCCGCGACCAGCTCCACCAGCCGGCGCAAATGCGGGCGCTTCGCCAGCATCTGGGGCTGGGCCTGCTGCCAATGGCTCAGCATCACCACCGGCAGATCGGCGGCGCTGAAGCGATCGCCGATCATATAGGGGCCCTTGGCCGCGAGGCTCTGCTCGACGCGGTCCCAGGCCTCGCCGATCTGCTCCATCGCCTTCGCCTTGATCTCCTCCACATGGCCGGGATTGGTTGTGTGGCGCTCCGGGTAATAGAACAGAAGGTAGAGCGGCTGGATCGTGTTGGTCAGGTGGAACAGCCACTGCGTGTAGAGGGGGCGGGCCGGATCGGCGATCGCCGGGGCCAGCCCCGATTGCGGATGGCGGTCGCCGAGATACATGGCGATGGCGTTGGTCTCGAACATGACGCCGCCGCCATCCAGAGCCAGGGCCGGGACCTTGCCGTTGGGGTTGATCTTCAGATATTCCGGCGTCTTGTGCTCGCCCTTGTCCATGTCGACGAGTTTCAGCTTGTAGGGCACCCCCACCTCTTCCAGCGCCATATGGGCGACCAGCGAGGCACTGCCTTGGTTCCAATGAAGCGTATACATGGCGTCTTTCCCTTGTCGTGGATCTCGTTCGTGATGATTGGCTCTCAGCCGTCGACCAGCGCGAGCCCGCTGGTACGATGCCAGCCCAGCATGGTCTCGTCCCCGGGCGCGAGGCCGCCGGCGACCGGCGCCGAGCTGTTGGCGGCGCGCACCAGGATATCGCCGAGCTCGGCGGTTGCGATGCTGAACTCCGTCTGGTCGCCGAGATAGATGCGGTTCTGGACCCGGCCCGAGAAGCGGTAGTCGAGCCCGTCGGCGACGCCCAGGGTAATCGCCTCGGGTCTGACGGCGATGACGCCGCTCTGCCGGCCGGCGAGGCTGCTGCCCCGGGCGCTGACGGGCGCCTGAAGGACGATGCCGGCGGTGGTGCGAATCGCCGCGCCCCGCTCATCGGCCTCGATCACTTCGCCGGTGAAGAAATTCGATTCGCCGACGAAATCCGCGACGTAGCGGTTGGCCGGGGCGTCGTAGAGCTCCCGCGGGGCGGCGAACTGCTCGATCCGCCCATCGCGCATGATGCCGATGGTGTCGCTCATGCTGAGCGCCTCCTCCTGGTCATGGGTCACCAGGACGAAGGTGATGCCGACCTCGCGCTGCAGGTTCTCCAGCTCGATCTGCATCTCGCGCCGGAGCTTGCGGTCGAGCGCCGCCAATGGCTCGTCCAGCAGCAGCACCGTCGGCCGGTTGATGAGGGCACGGGCGAGCGCGACGCGCTGCTGCTGGCCGCCGGAGAGCTCCCAGATGCGCCGCCCGCCATAGCCCGGCAGGCGCACCAGGTCGAGCGCCGCCTCGACCTGGCGCTGGAGCGCCGGGCGGTCGGGCCGCGGCCGGCGCTGACGCAGCCCATAGGCGACGTTGCCCGTCACATCGAGATGGGGAAAGAGCGCGTAATGCTGGAAGACCATGTTCACCGGCCGGCGATAGGCCGGAACGCCGACCATGCTGGCGCCGGCGATCTGGACATCGCCCGCGGTCGGCTGCTCGAAGCCGGCGATGAGCCTGAGCGAAGTCGTCTTGCCGCAGCCGGAGGGGCCGAGAAAGGAATGGAAGGAGCCGCGGGTGATCGCAAAGCTCACCCGATCGACCGCCCTGACCTCGCCGTAATGCTTGGAGACCGCGTCGAAGCGGATGTCGATGGCCTCGGTGGTGGCGCGGGGAGAGGTCGGGGCGTTCATGCCGGCGCGATGTTAGCCGCCGGCCCCGGGGAAGGAAAGGCGCTCCGGGAGCCTCTCCCCAAAGCAAAACGCCCGGGCGCGAGGCCCGGGCGTAGCGCAATTTATGCGCGGATGCTCAGCGGCGATTGCCCATGAGCTGCAGCAGCATCACGAACAGGTTGATGAAGTCGAGATAGAGCTGGAAGGCGCCCATGATGGCCTTCTTGGTCCCGATCTCGGCCGTATCGCCCGCGGCATACATTTCCTTGATCCGCTGGGTGTCCCAGGCAGTGAGCCCGGTGAAGACGATGACGCCGATCACCGAGATCGCGAACTGCAGCCCGCTCGAGGCGAGGAACATGTTGACCAGGCTCGCCAGCACGATGCCGATCAACCCCATGAACATGAAGCTGCCCATGCCCGAGAGATCGCGCTTGGTCGTATAGCCGTAGAGGCTCATGCCAGCGAAGGTGCCGGCGGTGATGAAGAACACACGGGCGACCGAGGCGCCGGTGAAGGCTATGAAAATGTAGGCGAGGGACAGCCCCATCACGGCGGCGAAGGCCCAATAGAGCAGTTGGGCCGTGCTCGCCTTCATCGCCTGGATGCGGAAGCCGAACAGCATGGCGAAGCCGATGGGGGCGAGCATCACCACCCACTGCAGCGGCGTGCCGTAGATGGCGCGCAGCAGGGCCGGGCTGCTGGCGACGAGATAGGCCACCACGCCGGTCAGCACCAGGCCGCCGGTCATGTAGTTGTAGACTTTGAGCATGTACTCGCGCAGGCCGACATCGATATCGGCGGCGGCAGCCCCCGCCTGGGTCATGTAGCGGCGGTCAAGGGGGTTCGCCATGGCAGCCTCGTTCTCCAAAGGTTTTGACGCCCCCAATATTGGCCGAGAAGCCTCGCGAATCAAGCCGCTTCCCGGCCCGGCCGGCCCCCCGCCGGGCCCATCCGCCACCACCAGTTGACCCAAAAGGGGCGAGCAGCCATAAAGCGCCGCCAATACCGCAGGGAACGGGCCCGATGCAGCGAATCTTCTCCGGCGTGCAACCGACCGGTAATCTCCACCTGGGCAACTATCTGGGGGCCATCCGCAACTGGGTGCGCCTTCAGCGCGACTACGCCTGCATCTTCTGCATCGTCGACCAGCATGCCATCACCCAGTGGCAGGATCCGGGCGAGTTGCGCGGGCAGACCCGGGAGGTGACGGCGGCCTTCCTTGCCGCCGGCATCGACGCCCGCAAGCATATCGTCTTCAACCAGAGCCAGGTGCCGGCCCATGCCCAGCTTGCCTGGGTCTTCAACTGCGTGGCGCGGATCGGCTGGCTGAACCGCATGACGCAGTTCAAGGAGAAGGCGGGCAAGGACCGCGAGAACGCCTCCGTCGGTCTCTACGTCTACCCGACCCTGATGGCCGCCGACATCCTCGCCTACAAGGCGACCCATGTGCCGGTGGGCGAGGACCAGAAGCAGCATCTGGAGCTGGCGCGCGACATCGCCCAGAAGTTCAACAACGATTTCGGCCGGGACTTCTTTCCCCTGCCGGAACCGCTCATCTTCGGGGCCGCGACCCGGGTCATGAGCCTGCGCGACGGCAGCAAGAAGATGAGCAAGTCGGACGCCTCCGACTACAGCCGCATCAACATGACCGACGACGCCGATACCGTCGCCCTCAAGATCCGCAAGGCGAAGACCGATCCGGCGCCGCTGCCGGGACCCGAGGCGCTCCGCCCCGATGGCACTCTCGATCTCGCAGCGCTGGACGCGCGGCCGGAGGCCTTCAACCTGCTCTCGATCTACGCCGCCCTCAGCGACCGGCCGGTGGGCGAAGTCCTGGCCGAGTTCGCCGGCCGCGAGTTCTCCCATTTCAAGAACGTGCTGACGGACCTCGCCGTGGCGACCCTGGGCAAGATCGGCAGCGAGATGAAGCGCCTGCTGGCGGAACCGGCGGAGATCGACGGGGTTCTGGCCGACGGTGCGCGCCGTGCCCGGGTCATCACCCAGCCGATCATGGCCGAGGTCGAGGATATCGTGGGTTTCCTGCGGCCGGGCTGAGGCCTCGGGACGGCGGCAGGGCGCCGGGCTTGCCAAGGCGGTTGCCCTCGCCCACCTAGAGCATGGTTTTCAGGATCCGGGGCGCTCCTCAGGGGCGCCGGTGGCGAGATGAGCGATATGCCAAGCGATAGCGAGGACCTGCTGGGCGAAGAGAAGCCCCGGCGCCGCTGGCGCTGGCCCTGGCAATGGCGCTGGCGCCGCGGAGCCCCCGAGGCCGGGCCTCCCGCCCGGCGCCGCCGGCGCTACTGGCGGATCGCCCTCATCACCCTGGTCGTCCTCCTGCTGGTCTATTACCCCCTGGGCGCCCTCTGGGTGAACAAGATCGACGACGACCCCAATTTCGCGGCCGGGCCCGTCGCCGCCGGGGGCAGCAATGCCGTCGCCATCGCCGCCGCCCTGATCGAGCGCGAGGTGGACAGGAATGGCTGGCCCGCCAACGATCCCTTCTTCCTGCCGGGCTCGATCCTGGACAACATGCCGAACTACCAGACCGGCATCATCCAGGCGCTGGGGCGCTTCGCGGTCGAGATGACCGACCAGATCGGCCGCACCCGGGGCTCGAGCCAGGCCGATCCCGATCTCGACAAGGCGGCCGGCCTGCTCAAATACGCCCCCAATGTCTGGATCTTCGATCCCACGACCTCCTGGGCGCCGACCGCCTCCTCGGAGAGCCAGTACCGGGCGGCGCGTCGGGCGCTTCTGGCCTACAACCAGAAGCTGATCGCAAACCAGGCCGTCTTCGAACGCCGCGCGGACAATCTGCTGGCCACGTTGGACCGCTTCGCCGCCGATATCGGCTCCGTCTCCGCCATCCTGGACCAGCAGATCCGGGACCATTCGGGCGACTTCATCGACTTCCACGCCGATGACGTCTTCTACAATGCCAAGGGCAAGATGTACGCCTATGCCCTTCTATTCCGCGAGTTGGGGAAGGATTTCGCCAAGGTCATCGCGGAGCGCGACCTGACCGATGCCTGGAAGCAGACGCAGGCGAGCCTCATGGAGGCCGCCACGCTCCACCCTCTCGTGGTCATGAACGGCCGTCCCGACGGCATGTTCGTGCCCAACCACCTGGCGGTCGAGGGCTTCTATCTCATGCGCGCCCGCACGCAGCTGCGCGAGATCACCAACATCCTGGCGAAATAGTCACGGACCTTCGAGATTCCCGGCTCGTCACCGGGCCGGGCCTTCTCGCCCGAGATTCCGCCATGTTAGGGTGCCGGTGGCATGTCCCGTCGCCGAAGCCCGGCTCACCCCGGGCTCCGGCGCCCACGGGCCGCTGGATATTTGACCGGAACAGCCTCGATGACGGTCTCCTAGCCCCCGGCGATGCAGATCTATCTGCCCATCGCCGAGCTGTCGGTGAATCTCTTCCTGCTGCTGGGAATCGGCGGCGGGGTCGGATTCCTGTCGGGTCTGTTCGGGGTGGGCGGCGGATTCCTGATGACGCCGCTCCTGATCTTCATCGGCGTTCCGCCGGCGGTCGCCGTCGCCACCCAAGCCAACCAGGTCGTCGCCTCCTCGGTCTCTGGCGTGCTCGCCCATTGGAGCCGTGGCAATGTCGATTTCAAGATGGGCCTGGTGCTGCTGGCGGGCGGCATCCTGGGCTCGACGGTGGGCGTGGGGCTCTTCAGCCTGCTGAGCCATTTCGGCCAAGTCGATCTCGTCATCCGCCTGTTCTACGTCTTCTTCCTGGGCTTCATCGGCGTGCTCATGTTCGCCGAGAGCTCGCGCTCCATCTGGCGCCGGCGCCGGCGCGCGGCGGCGCCGAAGAAGCTTCATGAGCATACCTGGGTCCACGGGCTGCCGTTCAAGATGCGCTTCCGCAAGTCGCGGCTCTACATCAGCGCGCTCCTGCCCGGCGCCATCGGATTCTTCATCGGCATTCTCTCCGCGATCATGGGCGTCGGCGGCGCCTTCATTCTGGTGCCGGCGATGATCTATCTGCTCGGCATGCCGACCCTCGTCGTGATCGGCACCTCCCTTTTTCAGATCATCTTCGTCGCCGCCAACGTCACCTTCCTGCAATCGGTGCAGAACCAGACCGTGGATTTCGTGCTGGCGCTTGCGCTGACGGCGGGCGGCGTCATCGGTGCCCAGATCGGCGGGCGCGTCGGCAGCAAGCTCCATGGCGAGTACCTGCGCATCCTGCTGGCCGCCCTCATCCTCGCGGTGGCGGGGCGTCTCGCCTACGAGCTCGTCGCCACCCCCAACGAGCTCTATTCGGCCGTCTGGCTTGCGCCGGAGAGCTGAGCATGCGTCGTCGCACCGCTCTCCTGTCCATGGTCCTGCTGATCCTGCTGACCGGCGCGCCGCAGCTGCGCGCCGAGCCCCTGATCGCCGATCTCTCCAATCACCTGATTGCCATTACCACCGGCTTCAACGGCGCCGATGTGCTGCTGTTCGGCGCGACCGACGGCCCGGGCGACATCGTTGCGGTCGTGCGGGGTCCCACGGGCCGCGCGATCGTGCGCCGGCAGGGGCGGCTGTTCGGAATCTGGGTCAACCGGGAGTCGATGGATTTCGACGAGGTGCCGAACTTCTATGCCGTGGCCGCCAGCCGCCCGCTCGATGAGCTTCTCTCGCCGGAGATGGCCCAGCGATATCGCGTCGGCATGCTCAATCTCGGCATCCGCCCCGCCGATCAAGCGGACGAGACCATCGACGGTGCCATGCTGAATGCCCTCATCCACGTCAAGCTGGGCGAGCGCTTGTACCGGCCGAAGCCCGACAAGATAAGCTTCCTCGGCGCCCAGCTTTTCCGCGTCGACTTCCATTTTCCCGCCAATGTGCCGACGGGCAGCTACCTGATCGAGGTGCTGCTGGTGCGCAACGGCAAGGTGGTGAGCGCCCAGACGACGCCGCTCATCGTCTCCAAGATCGGCATCGGCGCCGACATCTTCGAGTTCGCCCATCGTCACGCCTTTGCCTACGGCGTGGTCGCCATCGTGAGCGCGCTCCTCGCCGGCTGGATCGCTCATCTTGCGTTCCGTCGGTCGTGACCTTAGAGAGGGGATCCAGATGACCGAAACCCCCGCCGCCGCACCCGCCGAGGCGCCCAAGTCATCGGGCCGCGTCTTCCTCGTCGTCATCGATACCTCGCCCGAGCTCCGGGTTGCCATGCGCTATGCCTGCCGGCGCGCCAACCGCACCGGCGGCCGGGTGGCGCTGCTGCATGTGACCGATGACGAGGACTTCCGCCAATTCATCGGCGTCTCCGAGGTCATGCGCGACGAGAGCCGGCAGGAGGCCGAGGCCCTGGTGCAGAAGATGGCGGCGGAGGTGCAGCGCCTCTCCGGCGCGATGCCGGTGCTCTATCTGCGCGAGGGCAACCGGCGCGACCAGCTGCTGAAGCTGATCGACGAGGAGCCCACCATCTCGATCCTGATCCTCGGCGCCTCGACGAATCCCAAGGGGCCGGGGCCGCTGGTCTCCGCCCTCACCGGCAAGTTCGTCAGCCGGCTGCGGATCCCGGTCACCATCGTACCCGGCAATCTCTCCGACGACGACGTCGAGAGCATCGCCTAGCCGGGGGCTCAGGGCTCGATCTGCCGGCCTTCATCGCCGGGAAGGGCGAAGACCTCCTGGGGCTGCGACAGGCCGCGTAGAGGATGGAAGCCGAGAGAGACCAGCTCCGAGCCGCAAGGCGAGGCGAAGCGCGCCGAGGTCAGCAGCCGCCGCCCCAGGGGCCGGCAGAGCCCGGCGATCCGCGCCGTCAGATTGACCGCCGGCCCGATCACCGTGAAGTCCAGGCGCTCCGGCGCCCCGATATTGCCGTACATGACCGGCCCGGTATGGAGCGCGAGACCCAGCTCCATGGGCTTGTCGCCGCGGGCGATCCGCGCCGCATTGGTCTCGTCGAGCCGGGCCAGGGCCTGTTTGGCCGAAGCGAGCGCCGTGCGGCAGGCGCGGTCGCGGTCGAGATCGTCGGCGATGGGAAAGATCGCCAGCATCGCATCGCCGATGAACTTCAGGATCTCGCCGCCATGATCCTCCACCGGTCCGGCCATCAGCTCGAAATACTCGTTCAGCAGCTCGATGAGGTCCGGCCCGGGAAGGACTTCGCTGGTCGCGGTGAAGTCCCGCAGGTCGACCAGCCAGATGGCGGCGGCGATGGTCTCGCCATCGCCGCGCCGGATCGTGCCGGCGAGAACCTTGGCGCCGGCCGAGGCGCCGAGATAGACGGACAGCAAGCCCTTGAGCACGCGGCGCTGGGTCCGCGCGTCGGTCACCGCGGCGAGTGCGGGGAGCAGCTCCATGATGGCGGCGATCTGGGCATCGCTGAAGCCGTTGGGATGGCGGGTCGCCCAGGTTGCCGCCTGACGCTGGCCGCCGGGCTGTTCCAGCGGGGTGACGAGATAGTCCGTCATGCCTTCCGCGCGCAGATCGGGCAGGATCGGAAAATCATCGTCGGCCGGCGGGCCCTTGAGCCGGCGGCGCAGCGGCTGGCCGCTCTCATAGACGACCTTGAGCGGGCTCGTGTCATAGCCGGCTTCCACGGTGTCGTAGCCGTAGCGCGTCTCCTCCGATCCGATCCCGCGGCGCCACAGGATGCGGATCCCGACCACCTGCGGATGGATCACGCGGCCATGGATACCCACACGCTCCAGCGGCAGGCCCTGGGCCACGAGCAGCTCGCAGAGCCCGCCCAGGAGATCGTCACTCGCCGGCGCGAGGCGCCCGGTGCGCAGCAGCCAGTCGATCGGCGCCACGGCGGATTCGGGGACAGTATCCATGCTGCCCGATCATTGAAGGTGGTCGCCATGGGCGTCAAGTCGGCGTCGAGGCTCTGCGCCGGCGAAAAGCCAGAGACATTTTGGGGTTGAAGCCCGCGCTTCCTTGACCCATGTTCGCTGGCGAGACGGCCCATCAGCGGCCAAGGAGATCCCATGTTCATCGAGACAGAGCAGACCCCCAATCCGGCGACGCTCAAGTTCCTCCCGGGGCGCGGCATCATGGCGAGCGGCACCGCGGACTTCACCAGCGCCGAGAAGGCCGAGCGCTCCCCGCTGGCGACCCGCTTGTTCCAGATCGAGGGCGTGACGGGCGTCTTCCTGGGCGCTGATTTCGTCACCGTCACCAAGGCCGACGGCCGGACCTGGCAGGTGCTGAAGCCCGCCATCCTTGGCGTCATCATGGAGCATCTGACCGCCAATCGCCCGATCCTGCTGGAGGAGACCGCTGCGGCGGCGCCCGACGGCGAGGAGGACGAGCTCACCGCCCAGATCCGCGAGCTGATCGATACCCGCGTCCGTCCGGCGGTGGCCCAGGATGGCGGCGACATCATCTTCCAGGGCTTCGAGGACGGCGTGGTCTATCTGCATATGCAGGGCTCCTGCGCCGGCTGCCCAAGCTCGACGGCGACGCTCAAGATGGGCATCGAGAATATGCTGAAGCACTACGTGCCCGAGGTCGTCGAGGTCCGCCAGGTCGCCTAGCGGCGCGGCCTACATCAGCCCTTCGGCAAGAGCGGAATCGCTGCAGAGCGGATAGCGCCGGCTGTCGAACAGCTGGTAATGCCACCATTCCATCCGGTAGAAGTCCCAGCCTGCCGCGCTCATGATGCCGAGCAGGAGGGAGCGATGGGCCTGTGCGGCCGCGGAAACCTGAAGGCTGCCGTGATGGGAGAGCGGGGTGAAGGCGTCGAAGCCGGTGCCCATATCCAGCTCGCATCCCTCCCGGTCGAGGAGGGTGAGATCGACGGCGACGCCACGGGAATGGGGCGAGCCGCGCCGGGGATCGGCCAGGAATTCGGGGTCCGGCGTGTGGTTCCACATGACCCATTGCGCCTCGCTCGGCCGGAAGGCGTCGAAGATCTTCAGGCGATAGCCTTGGCCGGCGGCAAGCGCCACGGCACGCTTCAGCGCCGCGGCGGCGGCCGCGTGGAGATAGCAGCGCGCCCGGCGATAGATCGGCCGGCCCGTGAAGTTCTGGGCCGTGGCATAGGCGAGGGCGATCTCGACGTCATATTCGGCTTCGGTGATGGGCAGCAGGCTCATGGCACTCCCCGGTTGGCGCCCGCCTTCCGGCGAGCGCGGTGCCCCTCCTATCACGTGCCCGCCCCGGGGAGAAAGCCTTGACCGGCCCGATCCTCGCCCTCGATGCCGCCGGCCCCGCCTGCTCGGCCGCCCTCTGGCGTGAGGGGCGGATCGCTGCTCATCGCCGCCAGCCCATGCAGCGGGGCCATGCCGAGGCGCTGATGCCTCTTGTTCTCGATGTCCTCGCCGCCGCCGGGACGGGCTTCCCAGAGCTTCGCCAGGTGGCGGTCGGCGTCGGGCCCGGCAGCTTTACCGGCATCCGCATCGCCCTTGCCACGGCCCGGGGCATTGCCCTTGCCGCGGGCCTCCCCGTTGCCGGGGTCGACAGCTTCAGCGCCGTGGCCGCCGCCCTTCCGGATGCGTTGCGCTGCGGCCGGAGCCTGCTCGTGGCCATCGATTCGAAGCGTGAGGCCGTGTTTGGCCAGTATTACGACCCGGATCTTTCCCCGCAGGGCGAAGCCCTGACGCTCCCGCCGGAGGCCCTCCTCGCCCGCCGTCCTCCGGGGCCGCTGCTCATCGCCGGCGATGCGGCAGCGCTTTTTCCCGCGCCGGCGGATGCCCGCTTCGCCGAGGGGGACCAGGCCGTGGATGCCACCTCCATCGCCCTTCTGGCAGCCGCCGGCAGGGCCCTGCGAGCCCCCCGGCCGCTCTATCTTCGGGCGCCCGACGTGACCCTGCCGTGAGCCGGGGAGCGCCGCCCGGCGCCTGCCCACCGCCCGGGGCGCAAACCCATATCCGGCCGGCCGGCCCGTTCGATCTCGCGCTGCTGGCGGGGCTTCATGCCGCCTGTTTCACCGAGCGCTGGGACGAGGCGGCGCTGGCGAGCCTCTTGGCCACGCCCGGCGCGCTCGCTCTCCTGGCCGCCACGGCGGAGGAGCCGTCCGGCTTCGCCATCCTGCGCGCCATCGCCGGAGAGGCCGAGATCATTTCGCTCGGCGTCCGGCCCGAGATGCGCCGGGCGGGGATCGCTCGCAGACTGCTGGCGGCAGCGACAGCGGCGGCGGGCGATCGCGGCGCCGAACGCCTGTTCTTGGAAGTAGCGGGGGACAATACCCCCGCGCTCGGCCTTTATTTGTCGAACGGCTTTACAGAGGTGGGGCAGCGGCGCAACTATTACCAGCGTATTGGGGGCGCAATGACGGCGCTCGTATTGTCCAAAGAAATTCCCCCGCGCAAGGCCTGAGGCGCGGGTCCGATGGCCGGCGAAGTGTTTCTCGACGTTTCATTATTTGACACGCCCTGAGCAAATAATATCCTTGCCCGATAAACTCCCGCCCCTATAATCAGCGACGTTTAAGCACCTCGAAATGATGGGAACTCCAGATGAGCGAAGAAGCGAAGCCGACCGAACTGCTGCCCTTGGTCACGGATATTGTTGCAGCACATCTCTCCAACAATAATGTGCCCTCGGCGGAGCTGCCCCAGCTCATCCGCGAGGTTTACCAGGCCCTCGCCGCGGCGAGCGGCGGCGGCCCCTCGCCTGCGGCCCGGCCCGAGGCGGCCGTGCCGGTGAAGAAGTCGGTGACGCCCGACTACATCGTCTGCCTCGAGGACGGCAAGAAGCTGAAGATGCTGAAGCGCCATCTGCGCACGGCCTATGACATGTCGCCGGAGCAGTATCGCGAGCGCTGGAATCTGCCGGCCGACTATCCGATGGTCGCGCCGAACTATGCGAAGCAGCGCAGCAAGCTTGCCAAGGCCATCGGGCTCGGCACACGGCCGCGTCGCCGGCGCGGCTGAAGACAGCCCCGACATCCGTTTCCGCGCCCCGACCACGAAAGTGGCCGGGGCGTCGCATTTGAACTATAATTTCCCGCTTGGGATGATGGCGGGGTGGTGGCGTATGTCCTCACGGCTCGAGAAGCTGTGCGCAGAGAAAGGACTGAAAATGACCGAGCAGCGCCGCGTCATCGCGCGGGTGCTCTCGGAATCCGACGACCATCCGGATGTGGAGCAGCTTCACAAACGCGCCGTCGCCATCGACCCTCGCATTTCGATCGCCACGGTCTATCGCACCGTGCGCCTGTTCGAGGAGGCGAATATTCTCGAGCGCCATGATTTCGGCGACGGCCGCGCGCGCTATGAGGAGATTTCCGAAACCCATCACGATCATCTGATCGACGTAAAGACGGGCCAGGTGATCGAGTTTCAGAACGAGGAGATCGAGGCGCTCCAGCGCAAGGTCGCCGAGCAGCTTGGCTACAAGCTCGTCGGCCACAAGCTCGAGCTTCTGGGCATTGCCGATCCCGGCAAGCGCCCGGGCCCCAAGGGCAAGCGCTGATGGCCGTCGCGCAAGTCGCGGGCCTGAAGCCGGTGGAAATCCTCGCCGGCGACATCGAATTGCGCCTGGCGGAGAACGAGGAGGAGATCCGCGCTGCCCAGGCGTTGCGCTACCGGATCTTCTACGAGGAGATGGCGGCGAAGCCGACGGCGGAGATGTCGCTCGCCCGGCGCGACTTCGACAGCTTCGACGCGTATTGCGACCATCTTCTGGTGATCGACCGCTCACTGGCGGCGGGACCCGGGCGCGTCGTCGGCACCTATCGCCTGCTGCGCCGGGCCATGGCCGAGAAGCGCGGGCAGTTCTATTCGGTCGACGAATACGACATCCGCCACATCCTCGCCTTCCCGGGAGAGATCCTGGAGCTCGGCCG
>DATFRE010000481.1:0-2711 GCA_035263545.1 Dongiaceae bacterium | reverse complement strand
ACGGGTGGAGCGGCTCATGCTCAAGCCCGAGGACAAGCTGCCGCCGCAACGCTGAGGGCGCGATCACGAGCAAGCTTCCGACCAAGGCGACGATCTTCGCCCCGGCGACCGCGCCGGGAAAGGCGCCGATCGCCGTGGTCCGCGTCTCCGGGCCGGAGGCGCGTGCGGCGATCCGCAATCTGACCGGCCGCGAGCCGCCGCCGCCGCGCCAGGCAGGGCTCCGGCGCCTCACCGCGCCAGATGGATCTCTGGCGGGCGAGCGCATCGACGACGCGCTCGTGCTCTGGTTCCCGGGGCCGCGCAGCGAGACCGGCGAGGATATGGCGGAGTTCCATCTCCATGGTGGACGGGCCGTGGTTGCCGCCACTCTGGCCGCGCTCGCCGCCATGCCCGGGTTGACCCCGGCCGCGCGAGGGGCCTTCACCCGCCAGGCTTTCGACAATGGCAAGCTCGACCTCACCGCCGCCGAGGCCATCGCCGATCTGGTGGAGGCGGAGACCGCCGCCCAGCGCCGCCAGGCGCTGAGGCAAATGGATGGCGCCCTGGCCAAGCTCTATGAGGGCTGGCGGACGGGGCTTCTCGAGCTCCTGGCGCGGCTGGAAGCCGCCATCGATTTTCCCGAGGAGGACCTGCCGGCGGGCCTGATCGCCGAAACCGGTGCGGCCATCGCGGCCCTGCAGGAGGAGATTGCCACCCATCTCGGCGATCGCCGGGGCGAGCGCCTGCGCGAGGGCCTCTCCATCGCCCTGCTGGGCGCGCCCAATGCTGGAAAATCGAGCCTTCTCAATTACTTGGCGGGACGCGACGCGGCTATCGTCTCGGCCCGCGCCGGCACGACGCGGGATGTGATCGAAGTCCATCTCGATATCGCCGGCTTCCCCGTGATGCTCGCGGATACCGCCGGGCTCAGCGAGGTGACCGATGAGATCGAGGCCGAGGGCGTTCGCCGGGCCCGGGCCCGGGCCGAGCACGCCGATCTGAAGCTGATCGTCCTCGATGGCGCCACTTGGCCCGCCATCGATCCGGCGTCGGCGGCGATGATCGATCAGGACAGCCTGGTGCTGGTGAGCAAGGCCGATCTCGAGGCTTCGATCCCGGCGGAGCGCTTGATCGCCGGACAGCCCGCGCTTGCGATCTCGGTCGTGACCGGCCAGGGCACAGACGAACTCCTGGCCGTCCTTCGGGCCGAGGTGACCGCGCGCATGTCGCCGGGCGAAGCACCGGCCCTGACGCGGCTTCGCCACCGCCAGGCTCTGGAGGAGTGTCGCGCTGCCTTGGAGCGTGCCCGGAATGCCGATCTGCCGGAGCTCCAGGCAGAGGATCTTCGCCTGGCGACCCGGGCGCTGGGACGTATCACGGGCCGGGTCGATGTGGAGGAGATCCTCGACCGCATTTTCAGCGAGTTTTGCATCGGAAAGTAGCGGGCCCAACAGGCGAGCTTGCGGCGCCGAGTGGCTGACGGCGGTGGGAGAAATCCAGACCACGACCTTTAGTTGCACCACGCCGAGCCACGCGTGCTTCTGAGCACCGGAATGCGCTGTCCGGGGCCAGCTGGTGCATGACCGGCGTTTCACGTGAAACATCCCATTCCTTTGACCATCGCCAGGCCCGCGACTATCTTCCCCCGCCATGGAAATCTTTGACGTCATCGTCGTTGGTGGCGGACATGCCGGCTGCGAGGCGGCGGCCGCGGCGGCGCGCCGTGGCGCCCGGACCCTCCTGGTCACCCACAACCCGACGACTATCGGCGAGATGTCCTGCAATCCGGCCATCGGCGGGCTGGGCAAGGGCCATCTGGTCCGGGAGATCGATGCGCTCGACGGGATCATGGCCCGGGCCACCGACCGGGCCGGCATCCAGTTCCGCGTCCTGAACCGGAGTAAGGGTCCCGCCGTCCGCGGCCCCCGGGCCCAGGCGGACCGCAGGCTCTACCGCCGGGCGGTGCAAGCCCTCCTGGCCGAGCAGCCGGAGCTGGAGATCCGGGCCGGCGCGGTCGAGGATCTCGTCATCGAGAAGGGTCGCCTTGCCGGGATCCGGCTTTCGACCGGCGAGGTTCTGGCCTGCGGCGCGGTGGTGCTGACCACCGGCACCTTCCTGCGCGGCCTCATCCATATCGGCCGGGAGACCACCCCTGCCGGTCGGGTCGGGGAGGCGCCGGCCCTCGGGCTCTCGGCGACCCTGGACCGCCTGGGCTTTGCCCTGGGGCGTCTCAAGACCGGGACGCCGCCCCGCCTCGATGGCCGGACCATCGACTGGGGGTCCCTGAAGTGCCAGCCCGGCGACGATCCGCCGGAGCCCATGTCCTATCTCACGGCCCGGATCGAGGTGCCCCAGATCCCGTGCCACATCACCGCGACCACCGAGGCCGGCCATGCCCTGATTCGGGAGAACCTGCATCTCTCGCCGATGTATTCGGGCCAGATCGAGAGCCGGGGCCCGCGCTATTGCCCCTCGATCGAGGAGAAGGTCGTCCGCTTTGCCGAGAAGGGGCGGCACCAGATCTTCCTCGAGCCTGAGGGGCTGGACGATCCCACGGTCTATCCCAACGGGATCTCGACCTCGCTCCCGCGGGAGGTCCAGCAGGCCCTGCTGGCGACGATTCCCGGGCTGGAGCGGGCTATCATGCTCCGCCCTGGCTATGCCATCGAATACGACTGCGTCGACGCCCGGGAGCTGGCACCGACCCTGGAAGCGCTGCGCCTGCCCCGGCT
>DATFRE010000480.1:0-9183 GCA_035263545.1 Dongiaceae bacterium | reverse complement strand
TCGCTGCGCGCCATCCGCGGCTACTGCCGCCAGCGCACGACGGCGGAGTTCCTGAAGGAGATCGGAGCCTAGCACCGCACTCTCGCGCTTCTTGCCCCTCTCCACGCCCCCTTAGCCCCCCTCCCGCTTCAAAGCGCGGGGGAGGGGCAAGTAAGGCGTGGAGTGGAGCTAAGGCAGCGCCTTCAGCGCACGTAGGCGCTCCGCCAGCCAGACGGAGCCCTCGGCGGTGAGATGGGCGATGTCGAACTGCAGGGGGATGCCGGGTGCCGCGAAGGTGGTGCAGTCATCGCCCTGGCAGAGAATCTCGAGAAGCGAGATGTAGGAAGCCCCCTTTGCCGTCGCGAGCGCGCGAAGCTTCTCATCGAGGGCCACGAGCTTGAATCGATGGCGGCCGACCAGCCCGGGATCCTTGTCGCGCAGCGAGAGGAAGAGGAGCCGGGGCAGCACCTCGTCATAGAGGACGATGGGCCCGATGACGACGGCATGGATGCCATGGGCCCTGGCCCAGTCCAGGGTCTCGCCCAGCGGTGCCAGGTCCTCCTCATTCCAGGCGCTGGCCAGGATCAGCTTGTCGATCTTGTTGTGGATCAGGAAATCCTCGAAGACCCGGCGCATCAGCTTGCGGCAGTAGGGCTCGGCCGTCGCGGGCTGGGTCGGGAAGGGCTTGCAGAAGGGCGAGGTCGCCTGGAGGAAGTCGACCTCCGGAAAGGCCGTTGCGAGGCCGTGCCAGAGATGGGCCGCATGGCTGTCGCCAAGCAGGAGATCGCTCGGCCGCTTGCCGTCCTCGCGCAGGCACCCTTCGGCGTTGAAGCGCCCGAAGGCGAGACCTGAATCGAGGAAGCAGCTTCCCGTGCGGAAATAGCCTTTGACCTGCTGCTCGTAGTCGAGATAGCGCGCTACGGAGACGGCCTCCGGGGAAAATCGTCCGGGAAGCCCGCCGGTGAGCACGGCGCCGAGGCCGAACATCGCCAGGACCGTTGCGGCGGCTGCGGCCTGGCGGAACAGGCGCGCGCGCGACGGCCGCCAGGACCCGCGGCGAAAGGGCGTCTCCACACAGCGCCAGGAGAGAATCGCAAGAATGAAGGAGGCGGCGACGGCGATGATCTTCTGCAGCGAGGATTGGTGGATCGAGGTGCCGAGCCCCGACATGATCAGGAACACGATCACCGGCCAGTGCCAGAGATAGAGCGAGTAGGAGATCTTGCCGATGAAGGTCAGCGGCCGCCATGACAGGAGGCGCGCGACATGGGAATCGCCCGCGCGCCCGGCGGCGATGACGAGCGCGGAGCCGGCGCAGGGCGGCAGCGCGGCGAGTCCCGGAAAAGCGGTGTTGACGCCATAGGTGGCGGTCGGCACCAGGATCATCAGCAGGCCGGCGAGCGCGGCGCCGTTGCGCCACAGGGCGGCGTTCGGCACCGGCAGCAGGCCCTGGGCTACCAGCGTTCCCAGCAGCAGCTCCCAGGCGCGGGTCCAGGGCAGGAAGAAGGCGTCCTCCTGCGCCACACGCACCTGGCGCACGGCGAGCGCGAAGGAGAGGAGCGTGACCGCAAGGGTGATGAGCGCCACCCGTTTGGGCCAGAACCGGTGCAGCAGGACCAGGAAGATCGGCAGGAAGATGTAGAACTGCTCCTCGATCGCCAGCGACCAGGTGTGGAGCAGTGGCGTGTCGTAGGCCGGGGAAGCGAAATAGCCGGTCTTGATCAGGAAATAGAAGTTGGAGACGGAGAAGGTCGCGGCCAGCACCGATTCGCCATAGCTTTTCAGCTCGCCCGGCAGCAGCAGGAGATAGGCGGGGATCGAGAGCAGCAGGAGGAGGGCGGCGAGCGCGGGAAAGATGCGGCGAACCCGCCGCTCGTAGAATCCGATGAAGGAGAAGCGCCGGCCAGCGATCTCCTCGAGGATGATGCCGCCGATCAGATAGCCGGAGATGACGAAGAACACGTCGACGCCGATATAGCCGCCGGGGAAGGCCGTGAACTGGATGTGGAAGGCGAGGACCGACAACACCGCGATGGCGCGCAGGCCGTCGATGTCGCTGCGATAGGGGCGGCTCACTCAGCAGCTCATGAGGGGAGAAAAGCGGGAGGCGCTCACGCCTTGGGGGCGTATTTCGCCAGAATCCGCTGCAGGGTGCGGCGATGCATGCGTAGCCGCCGCGCCGTCTCCGAGACATTGTGATCGCATTGCTCGTAGACCCGCTGGATATGCTCCCAGCGGACGCGATCGGCCGTCATGGGCTGCTCCGGCGGCGGGGGCAGGGGCCGGCAGGTCGCGAGCAGGGCCGCCTCGATCGCATCAGCATCGGTGGGCTTGGCGAGATAGTCGACGGCGCCGGTCTTCACCGCGGCCACGGCGGTGGCGATATTGGCATAGCCCGTGAGGACGACGACCCGGGCATCGGAGCGCACCTCGCGCAGGACCTTCACGACCTCGAGCCCATTGCCGTCGGCGAGCTTCAGATCGACCACGGCATAGGCCGGCGGCTTGGCGCGGGCGGCCTCGATGCCGGCGGCCACGCTCTCGGCCGCCACCACGGCGAAGCCGCGCTTCTCCATGGCGAGCGCCAGGCGCTGGCGGAAGGGCGCGTCGTCGTCGACGATCAGAAGGCTCTTGTCCTCGTTCATTCTATGTCTTCCCGATCCCCTTCCGCGTCGAAGGCGAGACGCCCCTCCTTCAGCCGCGCGGCATCCCAACTTACCACGGCCTCGCTGCCCCCGGTCGGCCGGTTCCGGAAACTGAGGCGGGCCCCGGTCCGTTCCAGCAAGGTCACGGCGATGAAGACCCCGAGCCCCATATGCTCGCCCTGGCTGCGCCGGCCCATGCCGCCGGTCGAAATGTAGGGCGTGCCGAGCTGATCGAGCAAGACGGGGTCGAAGCCCGGCCCGTCATCCATGATGGCGACCTCGACCCGCTGGGGCGTAGCGGCGAGGCGGACCAGCACCTCGCCGCGGGCGAACTCGAAGGCGTTCTGGAGCAGCGTACCCAGGCCATGGGAGATCTCGGGGCTGGGCGGCAGCGGGGGCAAGTCTCCCGAACTCTCGATGCGGAAGTCGACCGTGCCGCGCCGGTAGGGGGCGGCGGCGGTCTCGATGATCGCGGCCAGCGGCAGGGGACCGAAGGGCCGGTCCTCCGGCCCGCCGCTGCCGGGCCGGGTGGCGAGCTCGGCCAGGATGTCGCGGCAGCGCTTGGCCTCGCTCTGCAGCAGCGCGACATCGCCGCTGATCGGGCTCTCCTTCGGCAGATCGCGGGCGATCTCATGGGCGACGAGGGCGATGGTGCCGAGCGGCGTGCCCAGCTCATGGGCCGCGGCGGCGGCGAGCGCCCCCACGGCGGAGAGCCGGCGCTCGCGGTCGAGCGCCATCTGGGTCGCCGAGAGGGCATCGGACATGCGCCGCGCTTCCTCCGACACGCTGGAGACATAGGCGGCGATGAAGACCACTGCGGTTCCCAGCGCCAGGCTGAGGCCGAGGATGAACAGGGACTCGAGCCGGAAGGCGCCGTCGGGCCAGGGCAGGGGCTGATGGACATAGGCGAGCAGCGCCAGGATGGCCAGCGCCAGGATCGAGAGCGAGATGGTGCTGCGCCGGGAGAGCACCGTCGCCGAGACGGTGACCGGCGCCAGGATTAGCACGGCGAAGGGATTGCCGAGACCGCCGGTGAGATAGAGCAGTGCGGCGAGCTGCGCCATGTCATAGCCGAGCTGGAGTGCGGCCATCCGGTCGCTGAGAAGGGTCGAGCCGCGCCGGCGCCCGGCGAGAACGAGATTGAGGCCGGCCGAGGCGGCCACCGCCACCGCAGCGCCCTCGATGGGGAGCGGAAATCCCAGGCCATAGCGCACGATGGCGAGGGCCGCGACCTGGCCGGCGATGGCGATCCAGCGCACTGTGATGAGGGTCCTGAGGCGGACCCGCCCGCCACGGGCAAGTGCCGGGACGGGAGGCGAATCGGCGGTCATGGCCCCCATAGGAGGGCGAGACGCGCTTCCAGGCAAGCGCTGCGAAAAGGGCTGGCGCCGGACGGCGGGAGCGGGTCTCCTGGGATCAGCCCCGATCCCGGAAGGAGCGTCCTCATGCCGGAGCGGCCCGCGCCCAGACCCTATCTTTCCGCCGGCGAGATCGCCCAGATGCCGGAGGTCCATATCCGCCATCCCCTGAATCCCGCTTCGGACGTCTATCTGCGCTCGCTCGCCCGCATCGCCGGTCTCCAGCGCGTGGCGCTTACGATCGCGCGCGTCCCGCCGGGACGGGAATCCTTCATCTACCACTCCCACGAGCGCGACGAGGAATTCCTCTTCATCCTCTCGGGCCGCGGGCGGGCCGAGATCGACGGCAAGTTCATCGAGGTGGGGCCCGGCGATTTCATGGGCTTCACCGCCCCCTCCGTCGCCCATCACCTGACCAATCCCTATGAGGCGGATCTCGTCTACCTCATGGGCGGCGAGCGCACCAGCTTCGACATCGGCAACTTCCCGCGGGTCGGCAAGCGGGTGATCTTCGATGGCGAGCGCATCCAGATGCTGGATGAGAAAGCCATCACCCCCATGAGCTTCGAGCAATGGCTGCCGGAGGGCCTGCCGGAAGCCTATCGCGCCTTCGCGCCGAAGAAGGAGGAATGAGGCGCCGCGCGGTCATCTTTCGGTAAGGGTTCCGGCTGTACGTGGCAGGGTCCGGGGTAGAGGGGATATTCCTTCGGCAGGGCGATCCTGTACTCTCCGCCGATCAGGGGAGATCGCCATGACCGGATCACAGCAAGCCGACGCCGTCGTGCCGCAGGGACGAGGCCGAGCGGCCAGGAAATTTCTCGCCGCGCTCGCTCTGGTCGCGGCGGCCAGCACGATCCTTCCGGCGGGGCTCGGCGCACAGCAATCGGGCACCGCCCCGGCGGCTGTCGGGCGGCCGCTGCTGCCGCCGGATCTCGAGAGCTATATCGCCAAGGGCATGAAGCTCTACGACCTGCCGGGCCTCGCGATCGGCGTCGTCTTCGACGGCCAGCTCGTCTATTCGAAGGGCTTCGGGGTGCGCACCAAGACGGGCGGCGGGGCCGTCGATACGCACACGCTGTTCCAGATCGGCTCGACCACCAAGGCCTTTCTCGCCACGACGCTCGCCATCATGGTGGATCGCGGCAAGCTCAGCTGGGACGACAGGGTCGTCGATCTCGATCCGGAGTTTCAACTGCAGGATCCCTGGGTCACGCGGGAGTTCAGGGTCTTCGACCTCCTCGCCCAGCGCTCCGGTCTGCCGCCCTATGCCAATGACACGGTCGGGATGCTCGGCGCCGACGAGACGGCGATGATCCGCTCGCTGCGCTATGTCATGCCCACCACGAGCTTCCGCTCCAGCTTCACCTATACCAACATCACCCATCTCGAGGCGGGCCGGATCGTGGCGAAAGCCGATGGCCTGCCGGACTGGAATGCAGTTCTCCGCAAGGAGCTGCTCGATCCCCTCGGCATGAAGGACAGCTCCTATACCGCCGCGGCCATCGAGGCGGCGCCGAACCACGCCCAGGGTCATCGCTGGACACCCTCCGGCACCACCCCGATCCCCTTCACCCAGCTCTTCCCCTACGACTTCGGCGGCGCTGGCGACATCAACTCCAACATCGAGGATGTCGCGCAATGGCTGTGGCTGCAGCTCGACGATGGCAGCTTCGGAGATGTCAGGATCGTCTCCGCGGCCAATCTCGCCGTCACCCGCACGCCGCGGGTCGCGATCAACGACAAGCTGCTCTATGCCATGGGCTGGATCATCTCGATGACGCCCAACGGCAAGGTCATCTGGCACAATGGCGGCACCTCCGGCTTCGGCGCCTTTGTCGGCTTCTCGCCCGACAAGCATGTCGGGGTTGTCGTCCTCACCAATGAGGAAAACCACGGCATGCCGGAATCCCTCGCTTTGTGGATCTTCGATTGGATTCTGGACAATCCGCCGGTTGACTATGTCGCGGCGTCCTTCGAGCGTGCCAAGACGAAGTATGCGGCCAGCGAGAAAGTGTTCGCCAAGCCCGCCCATCCGCGCAGCTTCCAGCCGCTGACCGGGCTCGAGGGGGACTTCGCCAATGAGAGCTTCGGCAAGGCGAGCCTGGCAAAGGACGGGGATTCGCTGGTGCTGACGCTGAAGGCGACCGACGCACAGCTCGCGCTCGATCCCTGGGATGGCGATATCTTCACCGTGCGGGTCCTGCCCACCGGCCGCTACGCCCCCGTGGCCGAGAGCAACGGGCCGATGCCTCTCGGCTTCGCCCAGTTCCAGACGAGCCAGGAGGGCAAGCTCGACCTGCTTCGCCTCACTTCCGAGGACGGTCAGACCTACCTCTTCCGCCGCGAGGCCGCCGCCGCACCGTAGGGCGCAGGATCGAGTCGATGTTCTTTCGGCGGACCGGGCTATAATCCACCCTTCCTAGCGTCAGGTCGCGGCCAGCCCAGCCTTTTTCCATGCCCTCCCCCCAATCTCCGCCGGTCGTCGAGGTCACTGGCCTGGTCAAGCATTACGGCAAGGTGGTTGCTGTCGACGGCATCTCCTTTGCCGTGCCGGCCGGGGTGACGGTCGCGCTGCTCGGCGGCAATGGCGCGGGCAAGACCACGACGCTTTCCATGCTGCTCGGCCTGCTGCTCCCCACCGCCGGCGCGATCCGGGTGCTGGGCGAGGACATGCTGCGCCACCGCCACCGGGTGCTGGCGCGCATGAACTTCTCCTCGCCCTATGTCGATCTGCCGCATCGTCTCACGGTGCAGGAGAACCTGACCGTCTTCGCCATGCTCTACGGCATTGCCGACCGGCGCCGGCGGATCGAGGCGGTGGCGGAGGATCTCGCCATCACCGAGCTCCTGAAGCGCAAGACCGGCGGGCTCTCCGCCGGGCAGAAGACGCGGGTGGCGCTCGCCAAGGCGATGCTCAACCGGCCCGAGCTGCTGCTGCTGGACGAGCCCACCGCCTCTCTCGATCCCGATACCGGCGACTGGGTGCGCAGCTATCTCGAGCGCTATCGCGACCGGGAGCGCGCGGCGATCCTGCTCGCCTCCCACAATATGAGCGAGGTGGAGCGGCTCTGCAGCGAGGTGCTGATGATGCGCCGCGGCCGGATCGTCGATCGCGGCGCACCGGGCGATCTCGTCGCCCGCTACGGCCGCAGCAATCTGGAGGAGGTCTTCCTCGACATCGCCCGCGAGCGCCGGCCTGTACCCGAAGGCGAGGTCATGGAGATCGGCGAGCCGGAATCCCGCGCCGGGCTGGAGGAGCACGAGCCATGAGACGGGCCGGCGGCCTTTCCCTCGCCCGCATCGGCGCCATGGTGCTGCGTCATCTCTATGTGTTGCGCGGCTCCTGGCCGCGCCTCTTCGAGCTCGCCTACTGGCCGACCATGCAGATGATCATCTGGGGCTTCATCACCGTCTTCCTCTATACGAACTCGAGCTGGGTGGCGCGCGCCTTCGGCGTGCTGCTCTCCGGCGTGATGCTGTGGGACGTGCTCTTCCGCGGCCAGCTCGGCTTCACCCTCTCCTTCATGGAGGAGATGTGGTCGCGCAATCTGGCCAATCTCTTCGTCAGCCCATTGCGCCCGGTCGAGCATGTGCTCTCCCTCATCGTCATGAGCTTGATCCGCACCCTGATCGGCGTGGTGCCCGCTTCGCTCCTGGCGATCCCGCTCTATCACTATTCGATCTACGGCCTCGGCCTGCCGCTGGTCGGCTTCTTCGCCAATCTCCTGGTCATGAGCTGGGCCATGGGCCTGCCCATCACGGCGCTCATCCTGCGCTTCGGCCAGGGGGCTGAGAGTCTCGCCTGGTTCCTGATCTTCCTGCTGGCACCGGTCTCGGCCGTCTATTACCCCGTTCACACCTTGCCGGCATGGCTGCAGCCTGTCGCCTGGTCGCTGCCCTCCGCCTATGTCTTCGAGGGCATGCGCTCGCTGCTGGTCGAGAAGCAGTTCCGCGGCGATCTCCTGCTCCAAGCCGCCGGGCTGAACCTGCTCTACATCGCCATCGGCGTTGTCATCTACATGGCGATCTTCAACCGGGCCCGGCGCCACGGGCTGCTGATGCAGCAGGGGGAGTAGCGGCGCGCGTCCGGCTCGCTTGCCCGGCGCTCCGGGCCTGGATACCCTCTGATCTGCTACCTACAGATGCAATTCAGCTTCGGGGGGTCATCATGCGCAAATGGAGTTGGATCTTCACCCTCGCCACACTCGTTGCCTTGCCCGCTTTCGCGCAATCCGCGTTTCCCGATCTGCGCGGCACCTGGAAGGGCCAGAGCGAGTCGATCGTCAGCGGTACGGCAAATCCGCATCAGGACGGCACGCCGGGAAGCCCGCCGCGCTATTCGAGCGCGCCTTTCACCTTCGTCATCGACAAGCAGGATGGGCGGCGCTTCTCCGGCACCTTCTCCTCGCCGCGCCGGACCGAATCGGCCATCGGCGTTATCTCGGAAACCGGCGCGATCTATTTTGTCGATAGCGACGGCTATGCCTTCGCGCATCTGCTGGCGCCAGACCGACTGGAGAGCTGCTACCTCCAGCTCTCCCCGACCGGCCGCGTCGCCTCCTGCACGGAGTTCACGAAGCAGCCTTAGCGCCGCCTTCGACGGCCCGAGCTCTCTCTTTCCCTCTCCCGCACTTTGAAGCGGGAGAGGGGACGCTGGCGCGAAGCGACGGCGTGGGGTGAGGGCTGTTCAAGTCCGGTGCTTGGCCGACCCTCACCCTCCCCATCGCTTCGCGACGGGTCCCCTCCCTCTCCCGCTCCGAAGCGCGGGAAAGGACAGCTTTCTCTCGTCGCGAGACCCCGCTCCAGCGATTGCGCCGGAGGTAAGGCGTTCAGCTCGCCGCGATCTTCCCCACCAGCGCGCGGCGCAGCGCGCGGGAAAGCCGTGTCGAGGCGCCGACCTTCGTCGCCCCGGCGATCCGGGCCAGGCGATGGACCGCCTGGCGTAGCGCCTCGGGTGGGACCGGGGCGATTTCCTCGAAGCCGACGATGCGCCATTCGTCGTCGGTCCGCTTGGCATCGATGAGCGCCACGATGCGCTCGCCATGGACGACGGGCTTGGTGAAATAGAAGCGGCGCTGGTGCTGGGGCGTATAGGCCTCGAACTTGTAGTCGAAGCCGAAGAGGGCGCTGAAGCGCTTGCGGCTGAAGAGGAGATTGTCCAGCGGCGGGATGATGCGCGCCGCATCCTCCGGTGCCGGCGC
>DATFRE010000479.1:0-9694 GCA_035263545.1 Dongiaceae bacterium | reverse complement strand
GCCCGTCCCACGACTTCGGGGCGAACGGGCCGGTGACGAGAGCAAAGAGGACCGCCGCCACGAGCATCCAATGGAAGAGTCGCGTGGGCAGGTCCCAGACCAGGCTCGGCCGCGGTGAGGCCGGGCTGGCTTGGGCGGCGCCGAAGGGGCGGGGGGCGACGCGGGAGGGCATGGGCTGCGCTGACTAGCAACCGAAGCTGACAACAGCCTGACATGCCGGCCGGAACGCATCCGCGCCTCAGCGGAGGCCGGCGAAGATCCTTCGTTGGACGGAGAGATAGCCTTGCGCCGTCACCTTCAGGGCCGGGGCCAGCTCGAGGTGAAGCGCGGGCAAAGCGTGGAAGGGCACGGCGGGGAAGCAGTGATGCTCCGTATGGAAGGGCATGTTCCAGGCAAAGAAGCGGACCACCGGGTTGGTGAAGGTGGTGCGCGTATTGGCCAGCATGTCGGGGACCAGCGGGCAGCCCGTATGCTCGGCCAGGAGATAGAGCCGGAGCCAGGGCTGACCCAGGATCGCCGGCAGGATCCAGAATTGGATCGCGGCGTCGCTGCGCGCGAGGATCGAAGCCAGCGCGATGGCGACATAGAGGGCCAAATGGATCCGGGCCTCCCGGACCACCTGCCGTCCCGATTTGCCGGGGAGATAGGGCTCGGGCGTCCGGCCCGCGGCGTGGGTCAGCAGCCCCTTGATCAGGCTCGCCCAGAGGGGAATGCCGGTGACGGTCCAGAGCCATTGCGCCTTCGTCCGGGGCTTCGGCGTCGCGAGCTCCGGATCGCGTTCGGGATCCTGGGTGTAGCGGTGATGGGCGAAATGGAAGAAGCGGAAATAATCTGCCGGCAGCAGGATCAGGAAGCCGATGACCGAAGCGACCGCATCGTTGAGACGGCGACTCCTGAAAGCCGTGCGATGGATCGATTCATGCAAAGCGGAGAAAAGGAAGATGAGGATCGCCCCTTGCAGGGCCTGGGCGGGCAGGCGCCAGAGACCCGGCGCCAGGGCGACGAGGACGCCTGCGGCGAGGAGGGCCGCGAGATGCCCCGCCAGTCGCAGGAGGCCGCTTCGGTCCGACAGCCGGCGCAGCTTGCGCACCCTTTCGCGAGAAACCGGCGCATGGGGGTAGGGGACGGCATCGTCCATGCCCTCCATTATAGCGCGGCCGCATCCGCCGCCGCCTCTTTCCCTCGGTTGCTCCGCCCGAGGCCCGCCGATAGGATTGGTTGCAGAACCTCGCGGTGGACGGGGAGGCATGCGCGGGATCGGTCCTTGCGTTCTGGCAATTTTCGGCCTGCTCGTCGTGGCCCCGGCCTGGGCCGGCAGCGCGGCACTGCAGAAGTGCCAGTCCGAGGCCGATCTCGATCGCCGCATCGGCTTCTGCACGCAGGCCATCCAATCCATGCCGGTCGGCGATGCCTGGCCCATGTGTATCGCGGCATGGCCTATTCGGACGGGCAGCGGTTCGACCAGGCAATCGCAGACTACAATGCGGCTCTGCAGCTGAAGCCGGGCTATCCGGAGGCCCTGTTCGGGCGCGGCTATGTCTACGACAGCGAAGGCCGCTATGACCTCGCCTTGCAGGACTATGATGCGGTGATCCGGCAGCGGGCCGATTGGGACTTCGCTCTGCTGGAGAGGTGCCGGACCTTGATCCAGGTCGGGCGTTTCGCCGACGCCCTTGCCGACTGCGACAGGTCCATCGCCCTCGGGCCGGGTCATGCCGTCAGCTATGAGAGCCGCGGCTTCGCCTATCTGCGCAACGAGGATCCGGCGAAAGCCGTGCAGGATTTCGATCGGGCGCTGGCACTCGATCCGAAGAACCCGACTGCCCTCTATGGCCGTGGCGTCGCCAAAGGTGTTCTCGGCGACGTCGCCGGCGCCAAGCGCGACGGCGCCGCCGCAAAGTCCCTGATGCCGGATGTCGGCGCCTTCCTGAAGCAGATCAAGTTCCTGCCGTGAGGCCGGGTCCGCCCGCCGCCGCGCTGCTGTTCCTGGCCTTTGGCGCTGGCGGCGCACACGCCGACAGCGCCGTGACGCCCGAGCGGCTGAAAGCCCTCCACGATGTCTACTACAACCAGCGGGTGCTGGAATATTGCGGCGGCGACACCGTCGAGGTGCATGACGGTTTCCGGCGCCAGCTTCGCTATCTCCTGGCGAGCGCCGATATCGATGCGGCGACCGACCGGAGCGCCAAGATCAGCGGCTGGACCGACGCCGACTACCAGTACGACAATCACGGCCTCGGCGGCTTCCGCCAATGGTGCGCGACCGACGGCAAGAAGGCGATCGAGGAGTTCCTCGCCTTCCGCCAGCAGGAGCTGTCGGGCAAGGCGCCGTGAGGCAGCTTGGGGAAAGGGGAGCATGACGATCGGACATCTCAGTACGAGGCTCTTCGCCGGCATGCTTCTGCTCGCTGCGCTGGGCGCCGCGCCGGCCGAGGCCATGAGCATGGAGGAGGATGGCTGCCGCAACGATCGCACGCCGGCCATTGCCATCGTCTACTGCACGCGGCTCATCCAATCCGGCCAGTATGCCGGAGGCGAGCTGGCCTGGGCCTATGCGAACCGCGGCTGGGCCTATGGCGGGGAGGGCAAGGACGATCTGGCCATGGCGGATTTCGAGACCGCGCTGCGCCTGAAGCCCGACGAGGATCTGGCCTTCTTCCGTCGGGGCGACATCTATATGAGCGACGGCAAGGTGGAGCAGGCGTTCGCCGATTATAGCGCGGCCCTGCACGTGAAGCCGGCGGATCCCGACTATCTCAACTCCGCCTGCTGGGCGCTGATCGCACTGCGTCGCGGCCAGGAGGCCCTCGCGGATTGCGACAAATCGCTGAAGATCAGGCCCGGGGATGCCTACACCCTCGACAGCCGCGGCTATGCCAATCTCCTGGCGGGCAATGTGACCGGCGCGATCGCCGATTTCGATCATGCGCTGAAGCTGGATCCGCGGCTTGCGAGCTCGCTCTTCGGCCGCGGCAAGGCGAAGGAGAGAAGCGGTGACAAGGCGGGCGCCGCCCGCGACTACGATGCGGCGCGCGCGATCGACCGCGATATCGAGGCGGAGCTGGCCCAGCAGCGGATCTTGCCGATGTAAGGGAAGCGGATGGCAGATGAGATGCCAATCGAAGAGGATCCCTCGAACGAGGGATTCATTCCGTATTGGAGCGCGCTCATCGAAGCCGGCGAGCTCGACGATGTCGACATGTCCGCGGCGCACGTAAACCGGGGTTGGGGCTATCGCCAGCGGGGCGAGATCGATCTCGCGCTGGCCGACTATATTTCTGCCATACGCTTCGATCCGAGCAACGCAAGGGCTTATGTCGAGCGAGGCAATCTATTTCTACATCACGGCTGGGCCGCGCGTGCGATCCCCGACTACAACATCGCGACCCGGCTACAGCCGCACTACCCGATCGCATTCACCAACCGTGGAGCTGCCTATGACGCCACGGGGCAGCACGAGCGGGCCATCCGCGACTACGACATGACCGTCTTGCTCGATCCCGAGGACGCACATGCGTATTACAATCGCGGCGGGGCCAATAGCGATCTGGGCCGACGCGAGCGAGCTCTCGCTGACTACGACGCCGCGCTGCGCATCGCTCCCGAAGATCCCAAATACCTAGGCGCCCGTGGCTGGCCGCTCGTAAAAATGCATCGAGCGCGGGAGGGCCTGATCGATTGCGACAAGTCCCTGGCTCTCAGGCCCGCTTCGGCCGATACCCTGGAGACTCGGGGGTTCGCGCATCTCCTGCTCAACGATCTGCCGGCCGCCATTGCCGATTTCGATCGCGCCATCGCATCGAATCCTGAGATGGCGCAAGCCTTCTGGGGACGCGCTGCCGCGAAAGAACGGAGGGGCGACGAGAAAGGGGCTGCTCGCGATTATGCAGCCGCACGCGCCATCGACGGGGCCGTCGAAGCGAAGCTGATCCAGCAAGGTGTGCTGCCGCTCTAAGGAATGGACTTGGTCAGCCCAGCGCCTTCGCCAGCGCCTCGAAGGGCAGGAGCACGCAGTCGCGGCGGCTCTTGATTTCATGCACCGGCGCGAAGACCGCCAGCGCCGACCAGTCGCCCGGCGGCGCCGCAGCACCCTCATTGACGATGGCCCGCGCCGCCGCGCCCGCCGCGGCCAGCTCGGCGGCGGTCTTGCCCGGGGCGTGATCGGCGATGATCTCGGCGGCAGCCTCGCAGAGGAGGCACCCGCGCACCTGATGGCCGACCGCGGCGATGCGGTCATCCGCCAAAGCGAGATCGATGGTCACCCGATCGCCGCAAAGGGGATTGTCGACGGTGGCGCTGCGCTCGGGGGCGGTCAGCCGGCCACGGCTGCGGCCCGCCTGGGCATGCTCCACGAGGGTCGAGTGATAGAGCGCCTGGCTCATGCCTTCGCTCTCATGCCGGTCTCTGGCGGTAGCGCATCAGGGCCTCGGGCGTGTCGATATCGATGAGCACCCCGTCATCGGGCATGGGTACCTCGACGACCTGCTCTCCATAGAGGCCGATGAGGTGGCGCGCGCCCACATCTCCCGCCAGCGAGGCCATCTCCGGGAAGAAGCTCTTCGCCCAGAGCACGGGATTGCCCCGCTTGCCATCCCAGGTCGGCACGCAGATGGCGCGGCCCTCCAGAGGATTGAAGGCGGCGATCAGCCGGTCGAGGATCTGGGGGCCCACCCGGGGCATGTCGCCGAGGCAGATGAGGGCGCCATCGATCTCGACCGGGAGCGCGGTAATGCCGGCCTTGAGCGAGCTTGCCATGCCCGAGGCAAAAGCGGGATTCTCGACGATCGTGACCGGCCGCTCGCCGATAGCCGCGCGCAGCCGTCCTGCGTCATGGCCGGTGACGACAATCACGGGCCGCGCCCGGGAGGCGAGCGCCGCATCGATGACGCTGTCCACCATGGGCAGGCCGCCGACCTCCGTCAGCAGCTTGTTGGCTCCGCCCATGCGGCTCGACCGGCCGGCGGCCATCACGATGGCGGCCACTTTGGGCGCTTTGGAGGAGAGGGCGGGCTCGGCGCGCGGCTGCGGACGGGTCGGAATCTCCTTCAAGAGCCCGCCGGCGCCGAGCCGCATGATCTGCCGTCCATCGACAGGGAGATCGGCCATGAGGCGCCTCAGAACCCAGTCGAAGCCATTGACCTTCGGCGAGCGGGCGCAGCCGGGAAGCCCCAGCACCGGCCGCCCGCCGATGCGCCCGAGCAGCAGGAGATTTCCGGGATCGACCGGCATGCCGAAATGCAGGACCTCGCCGCCGCAGGCCGCGATCGCGGCCGGGATCACGTCGCGCCGGTCGGTGATGGCCGAGGCGCCGGCGATGAGCAGCATCTCCGGGTTGTCCATGGCGCGGATGGCGGTGGCGAGATCGGCGATGCGATGCTCCGCGCGGCTCTCCTCCACCGGCGGGCAGCCGAGTTCGGCAAGCCGGCCATTGGTCGCCTCACGCGTCTTGTCGAGCACGCTCTCCTTCATGCCGGAAAGCCGGGTCTGGATGAGCCCCACCTGGCGTGGGCGGATGGCTGCGAGGCGGAGGATCGGCGGCCCCTCTTTCGCTAGCGCCAGGCAATGATCGAGGAGCGCGCGCGATACGGCGAAGGGGATGATCTTGACGGTCGCGGCCATCTCGCCTTCGCTCAAAAGGTCGAATGGCGGCAAAGTGGCGAGCGTGATCGCCTCGTCCAGCAGGTTCAGGGCATCGAGGCGCGGTTCGTCGACGACCAGCACGCCCCGTTCGGCGGCCATGAGATTGGCCCGGCCGGTGAAGGGCGCCGCGACTTTGAGATGCTCGCCCGCGACCGCCTCGGCCACGGCGCGCGCCGCCTCGTCCTCCGGCACGTCATCGGCCTCGAGGCGCACGGCCATGACGGTCTTCTGTCCGGCCGCGGTCAGGGCCGTGATATCGGCGGCAGAAAGGCGCCGGCCCTTGCGGAAGGCGCCGCCCTTGATCTTGACGCTATGGGCGAGAAGGGCGCCTTCCGCCTCCGCCAGGGGCATCTCGGCGAAGATCATGCGGCGGCGCGCCGGATCGCGGTGATCTGAGCCAGGATCGAGACGGCGATCTCCGCCGGCGAGAGCGCGCCGATGGAGAGTCCTACCGGCCCGTTGATCCGGGCGATCTCCTCCGGCGAGAAGCCGGCGCGAGCGAGCCGCCCCTGGCGCGCGGCATGGGTCTTCTTGCTTCCGAGCGCGCCGATATAGAAGGCCGGCGAGCGCAGCGCCGTCTGCAAAGCGGGATCGTCCAGCTTTGGATCATGGGTCAGCGTGACCACGGCCGTGCGCCGGTCGGGGGCAAGCTCGGTCATTGCTTCGTCCGGCCAGTCGCCCCGCATCTCGATGCCGGGAAAGCGGCTGTCGGTGGCAAAGGCCCGGCGCGGATCGATGACCGTGACCCCGTAGCCGGCGAGGGAGGCCATGGGAGCGAGCGCTTGTGCGATATGCACGGCGCCGACGATCAGCAGGCGCGGTGGCGGGCTGTTGCTCTGGACGAAGAGCCGGCGGCCCTTCGCTTCGCCGGGGGGCTCGATCATGCCGCTCTTGTCCCGGCGCAGCATCGGACGGATCTCCCCCACGGCCGCCGCGCTGAGGGGGAGTTCTCCCTCGAGCGTGTCCTCGGTGACCAGGGCCTGGGCGCCGCCGGGGATCTCGGTCACCAGAGCGACCGGATGCTTGGCTGCGCGCTCGGCCAGGAGGATTTCGAGAAGGGCGCGCTTCATTCCACGGCTTCGAGCCAGATCTGCAGCTTGCCGCCGCAGGCGAGCCCGACATCCCAGGCCTGCTCGTTGGTGATGCCGAAATCCAGCAGCCGCGGCGGGCCGCCGGCGATCACCTCCTGAGCCTCGCGCACCACCGCGCCTTCGATGCAGCCGCCCGAGACCGAGCCGATCATCCGTCCCTCGGTATCGACGACCAGCTGGCTGCCCACGGGCCGGGGAGAGGAGCCCCAGGTGTCGACCACCGTCGCCACCGCCACGCCGCGGCCCTCCCGGCGCCAGGCGGCCGCCTGCTCCAGGATGTTCTCGTCTAGGGGGCTCGCTGTTCCAGCCATCGGCTTACTCCTTCCATGCGGCGCCGGCCGGGAGCGGTGAGCACGGCGCCGCGATCGGCGAGGCTCTCCAGGTTGTGCACCGGCCGGAAGTCATCGATATGGGGCATGATCGCCCGCGCGCCCATGGATTTTGGCTCATAGGCGTCGTAGCGCAAGAGCGGGTTCAGCCAGATGAGGCGCCGGCAGGATTTGTGCAGCCGCTCCATCTCTCGCTCCAACCCCTCGCCGATGTCGCGGTCCAGCCCGTCGCTGATGAAGAGGACGACCGCCCCCTGGCCCAGCACGCGCCGCGACCATTTGGCATTGAACTCCGCCAGGCAATGGCCGATGCGCGTGCCGCCGGACCAATCCTCAACGCTCTTGGCCACCCGGTCGAGGGCAATATCCACGTCACGATGGCGCAGAAGCCGGGTGATGTTGGTGAGCCGCGTGCCGAAAAGGAAGGCGAAGACCCGGTCGCGGTCATTGGTCACCGCATGCATGAAATGCAGCACGATGCGCGAGTAGCGGCTCATGGAGCCGCTGATATCGCAGATGATAACGAGCGGCGGGTGGCGCCGCCGGGGGTTGCGCCGGCGCAGCGCCGGCAGCCCGCCGGAGCGCAGTGCCGCCCGCAGCGTGGCGCGCATATCGATCCGCCGCCCATGAGGATCGGGGGCGAAGCGCCGGGTCGGCAGATCCATGATGGGCAGGGTCATGCGGGCAATGAGGCGCTTGGCCTGCTCGAGCTCATCGACCGACATCTTCTCGAAATCCGCCTGCTGCAGCAGCTCGCGGGCGGAATAGGTCATGGCGGCGTCGATCTCGAGCTCTTCCTCTTGCGGCGCCTCGTCTTCCTCCCCATCGCTGCGTTCGGCCTTGAGAGCCTCGGCCAGGCGCCGGCTGATCTCCTCGCCTCTATCGGCGTCTTCCGGCGCGCCGATGCTGGGCAGCAGCATGGCCATCATGCGCTCCAGCAGCTGCGGATTGCGCCAGAACACATGGAAGGCCTGGTCGAAGATCGGCCGCTGGTCCTGACGGTTGACGAAGACCGAATGGAGCGTCCAGTAGAAATCCTCCCGCCGGCCGATCCCCACCGTCTCGACGGCGCGCAGCGCCTCGATCACCCGCCCGGGCCCGATCGGCAGCCCCGCGGCCCTGAGGGTGCGGGCGAAGAACATGAGATTCTCGAGGAGACGGCCGGGCATCGTTAAAATCCCTCTCCCGCGCTTTGAAGCGGGAGAGGAGGACCCATCGCGAAGCGATGGGGGGTGAGTGTAGTCCAAGCGAGCTTGAAAACCCTCACCCTCCCCATTGCTACGCAATGGGTCCCCTCCCTCTCCCGCTTCAAAGCGCGGGAGAGGGGCAAGTTACGCGGGATCGGTCTGCTGATCCCCCTCACGCCCTCTTCTCCGCGGCCAGCTCGTTCTTCACCTGCTGGAGCAGGCTCGCTGCCTCGCTACCGCGGATGCGGGCGATATCGTCCTGATATTTCAGCAGCACGCCCAGCGTATCGTCGACCGCCTTGGGATCGAGGGCGACCTGGTCGAGCTGGATCAGCGCCTCGGTCCAATCGATGGTCTCGGCGATGCCCGGCAGCTTGAAGAGCTCCACCTTGCGCAGCTTCTGGACGAACCCGACGATCTGACGGCTGAGCTCCGCGCCGGCCCCCGGCACCTTGACCTTCAGGATCTCGAGCTCCCGCACGGCATCGGGATAGTCGACCCAATAGTAGAAGCAGCGGCGCTTGAGGGCGTCGTGGATCTCGCGGGTGCGGTTCGAGGTGATGACCACCAGCGGCGGCTCGGTTGCCTTGATGCTGCCGAGCTCGGGGATGGTGATCTGGAAATCCGAGAGCACCTCCAGGAGATAGGCCTCGAAGGGCTCGTCGGTGCGATCGAGCTCGTCGATGAGCAGCACCGGCGAGCCGGCGGGATCGGCCTCCAGCGCCTGGAGCAGGGGGCGGCGGATGAGGAAGCGCTCCGAATAGATGTCGCTGCCCAGGCTCTCGCGGCTCCGATCGCCTGCGGCCTCGGCGAGGCGGATCTCCACCATCTGGCGGGAATAGTTCCACTCATAGACCGCCGAAGCGACGTCGAGGCCCTCATAGCATTGCAGCCGGACGAGGCGCCGGCCGAGGGTCTCGGAGAGCACCTTGGCGATCTCCGTCTTGCCGACTCCCGCCTCGCCCTCGAGGAACAGCGGCCGGCGCAGCTTGAGTGCGAGGAAAAGTGCCGTGGCAAGGCTCCGATCGGCGACATAACGGCCGCGGGCCAAGAGCGCCAGGGTGTCGTCGACGGAGGCGGGCATTGGAGACGCCATCAGCGAGGTGCCTTTGCAGCAGTGAAGGCCAGCACTGGAATGCGCAGGCGCGCGACTGTCAACCGCGATGCGATGGCCCGCTAAAGCCCTTCCTCGACCATCTTCAGCAGGCGCTGCTCGATCTCGCGGCGCTGGGCGGCGGGCATGCGCTTGAGAGGGCCTTCGAGGAAGAGCATGGCGAGGCCATGCACGGTGGACCAGGCGAGATATTCTGCGTCCGGGCGCCGGGCGGGCGGCAGCAGCCCAGCGGCCATCAGCCGGTCGAGCGCATCGCTCAGGAGCTGGAAGGGATTGCGGCCCGTATGGCCCGCCTTGGCCGGGTCGTCCGAGAGCTCGCTCTCCTCCGGGGCC
>DATFRE010000478.1:0-11963 GCA_035263545.1 Dongiaceae bacterium | reverse complement strand
GGGCTGCGCGCGCTCCAGGGCCGCGAGCCCTTGGCCGAGCTGCTGGCCGCCGTTCGTGCGGCGCGGGCGGGCATGCGCCCGCCGCTGCTGCTGAAGATCGCCCCGGACCTGACCGAGGCCGACAAGGCCGATATCGCCGAGGTGGCGCTCGCCGGCGGCATTGACGGCCTCATCGTCAGCAACACCACCATCGCCCGGCCGGCCGGGCTTGCCAGCCCTGCGGCGGCGCAGGCGGGCGGGCTCAGCGGCCGCCCGCTCTTCGCGCCCTCGACGGCGGTGCTGGCCGATATGTACCGGCTGACGGGCGGCAGGCTGCCGCTCATCGGGGTCGGCGGCATCGCCAGCGCCGAGGATGCCTATGCCAAGATCCGCGCCGGCGCCTCGCTGCTGCAGCTCTACACCGCTCTTGTCTATCAAGGGCCAGGGCTGGTCGTGCGCATCAAGCAGGGCCTGGCCCAGCGCCTGCGCGCCGACGGCTTCGCCAGCCTCGACAGCGCGGTGGGCGCCGATCATTACGCCCAGAGGAATTCCAAGAGGAGTTCATGACCGTTCCGCTGCTTTCCGGCATCGCTCCGCTTGCCGGGCGCTATGACGGATTCATCCTCGATCTCTGGGGCGTGCTGCATGACGGCCGCCACCCCATGCCGGGCGCGCTCGAGGCGCTGGGGCATCTGCGCGAAGCGGGCAAGCGCATGGTCATCCTTTCCAACGCTCCGCGGCGCGCGGCCTCGGTCATCCGGCGCATCACCGAGATCGGCATCGCGCCTGGTCTCTACGACGCGCTGCTCTCCTCCGGCGAGGCTGCCTGGCAATGGCTCGCGGCGGGGAAAGCGCCGGGGCCGCATCTCTATCCCATCATGGCGGCGCGCGATGGCGACATGCTGGAAGGTGTCCCGGTCAGGGCGGTCACGCGCATCGCCGAGGCGGATTTCATTCTCAATACCGGCGTCGAGAGTGCGACGGACAGTGTCGGTGATTTCGAGGAGGTCCTGGCGGCGGGTGTGGAGCGCGGCCTGCTCATGGTCTGCGCCAATCCCGACCTCATGGTGATCCATGCCGGCAAGCCCGAGATCTGCGCCGGCGCGCTGGCGCTGCGCTATGAGGAGCTTGGCGGCAGGGTCCAGTATTTCGGCAAGCCCCACGCGCCGATCTACGATACCTGCCTCGGGCTTCTCGCCATCGCCGATCGCCGCCGTATCCTGGCGGTGGGCGATTCCCTGCGCACCGATATTGCCGGCGCACATGCTGCCGGCATCGACAGCCTCCTGGTGTTGGGCGGCATCCATCAGGAGGAGCTGACGGGCGGCGATCTCGAAACCATGGTCCGCCGCGCCGGCCTGCGCCCCGACGGTGCCGTGGCGAGCTTTCGCTGGTAGGGCGATATCCGATACGATCCGAGGCGGCGGGGGCTTCGTATATCCCTCTAGATCGATCCGGCCCTTTGCCGCCGGCCATCGTCCGACGGCAAGGGCGGAAGCGCGAGCGGCCCCGGAAAGGCATGGTGAAGAACCATGGCCAGAGCTGAGAAGCGAAACTGGATCTGGCATGTCGACCGGCCTGCCGAGGCCATGTGGTCGGTGTTGGCCGATACCGCCCGGCTGAACGAGGCTCAGAAGGTCCCGCGCCAGCAGATCGAGGAGATTCCCCAGGCCGACGGCTCGGTGCTCTATCTCGGCCGCGCCCGGATCGGGCCCATCGCCCTGGCATGGCGCGAGAAGCCGGTGAACTGGGTCGCTGGCCAGTGGTTCGAGCATTGCCGCTATTTCACCCGCGGTCCCCTGGCTTTGCTCTGCGCCCGGCTCAGGGTGAGCGCGGAGGGAGGGGGCAGCCGGGTCGAGTACGAGATCGAGGCCGCACCGGCCAACTGGCTCGGCCGGCTTCTGCTGGCGACGGGCTTCTTCCGCGGCGTCCAGCGCAGCTATGCGAAGAGCGTACGCGACGCGGCGGCCTATGCCGGCGGCGAGCGCGAAACCCCCTTCGAGTTTGAGGCGCCGCCGCCCGGGCCCGAGGCCCAGGGCCGGGCCGATCGCCTGGTGGCGGAAATCGAGGCCACGCCCCACGGCCATGGCCTCGCCCGGCGCCTGGCAGATCTCACGCTGAAAGCCCAGGAAGTCGATCTCTGGCATATCCGCCCGCTGGCGCTGGCCCGGCAATGGAAGAGCGATCCGCTCGCGGCCATCGAGGCCTGCCTCCAGGCGGTGAAGGCGGGGTTGCTGGAGCTGCGCTGGGATCTGCTCTGCCCGCGCTGCCGGGTCTCCAAGGCCTGGGTCGGCACCTTGGACCGGCTGCCCCGGGGCGCCCATTGCCCCTCCTGCAACATCGACTATGACGCGGATTTCTCGAAGAACGTCGAGGCCGGCTTCCGGCCTTCGCCGTCGCTGCGCAAGCTGGAGAGCGGCGAGTACTGCCTCTTCGGCCCGATGTCGACGCCCCATATAAAACTGCAGATCCACCTCGAGCCGGGCGAAAGGCGCCTGGTGCCGGCGGCGCTGGCGCCGGGGCCCTACCGACTGCGCACGCTCGAGGCCGGCCCCGAATGCGAGGTCGAGCATGAGGGCGGCGGCTTTCCTGAGCTGATAATCACGACCGATGGGATGAGCGCCGGCCCGCTCGCGCCCTCGGGCGAGATCGCCCTTTCAAACCGGAGCGAGCGGCCGCGGGTCGCCATCATCGAGGACCGTTCCTGGATCCGCGACTGCCTGACCGCCGACCGGCTGACGGCGCTGCAGGCTTTCCGCGACCTTTTCAGCGGCGATGTGCTGCGGCCGGGCGATGAGGTCGCCATCGCCCAGGTGACACTCATGTTCACCGATCTCAAGGGCTCGACCGCCCTTTATGAGCGCATCGGGGATGCCGCCGCCTATCACCTCGTGCGCGACCATTTCGCCTTCCTCGCCGCGGAGGTGCGCGCGAGCGAGGGCGCCATCGTCAAGACCATCGGCGATGCGGTGATGGCGGCCTTCGCCGAGCCCGCCGCCGCGGTGAAGGCGGCGCTCGCCATCCAGGATCATGTGACGAAGTTCAACGCCGAGCATGGCAGCGAAGCGGGGCGCGGCGACATCATCATCAAGCTGGGGCTGCACAAAGGCCCCTGCATCGTCGTCACCCTGAACGAGCGCCTCGACTATTTCGGCGGCACGGTGAACCTCGCCGCGCGCCTGCAGGGGCGCAGCGAAGGCGGCGATATCGTGCTCTCCGCGGCACTCCTCGCCGACCCGGAGGTGAAGGCGCTGCTCGCCGGCCATAGCCTCAGCGAGGAAAGCGCCGCCATCAAGGGCTTCGCGGCACCCGTCCCCTATTACCGGATTCCCGCCGCCTGAGAGCGGCTCAGGCGATCGGCCTAGAGATTCGCCTTCAGGAAATCCAGACTCCGGCTCCAGGCCAGCGCGGCATCCTTCTTGTCGTAATGCTGGCCGCTGGGATTGGCGAAGGCGTGATCCGCGTCATACCAGTGGATCTCGTGCGTCTTGCCGAGCTTCTTCAGATTGGCGACGAAGGGATCGACCATGGGATGGTTGATCCAGCCATCCTTCTCGGCGAACTGACCGAGCACCGGACCCTTCAGCTTCGAAAGCTCCGCCGTCGGGAAATTGACATTGCCGTAGTAGATGATCGTCGCATCCACCGCTGCGTCGATCGAGGCGGCGAGCGAGAGTCCGCCGCCCATGCACCAGCCGATGGTCGCGACCTTGCCGTTGCCATCGGGATGCTTGCGCAGCCAGTTGACCCAGGCGGTCAGCGTCTCGCGCGCCTTGGTCTGGTCGAGGGCCTCCATCAGCGCGCCCGCCTTGCCGGGATCGGTCGTGACCGTGCCCTCGTAGAGGTCGCAGGCAAGCGCCAGGTAGCCCTGATTGGCAAACTCCGCCGCGACCGATTTGATCTGGTCGTTGAGCCCCCACCATTCGTGGATCAGCAGGATCGCCGGCCCCTTGCGGCCGGGCTTGGCGAGCGCGCCCTTGGCCTGGCGTCCCGAGGGGGTGGAGATGGTGACGGTCTCGAGTGCCGCGGCCTCAGCGGCGGCGAGCCTGGGATCGGCGAGCACGGCGGCCAGCGGCCGAGCGAGCTCCAATGCGCGGCGTTCCACATCCATCATGGCGGTCTCCGGATCTGCTTGCAGGGCTGAGCCTTCAGAGATGCCGGATTGTGCCGCCGCGCGACCGCCGCCGCAACCTCGCCGGTTTCACCAAGTGGTGAGAGGGGCCGCCCGGATATCGGGCGGGGAGGGAGCTAGGCGGCCTTGGCCGCCGACTTGTCCAGGGCCTTGGAGATGCGCTTCTTCAGCCGGCGCGCCTCGGTGGGCAGCTTCTCGTCGGCGATGGCCAGCAGATAGGCATCCAGCCCGCCATTATGCTCGATGGTGCGGATCGCGTTGACGCTGAGGCGCACGCTGACGAGTTGGCCGAGGGCGTCGGACAGCAGCGTCGTCTTCTGCAGGTTGGGCAGGAAGCGGCGCTTGGTCTTGTTGTTGGCGTGGCTCACATTGTGGCCGTACTGCACGCCTTTGCCGGTGATGGCGCAGCGTCGAGCCATGACCCGTATCCTCTTGCTGGAATGACGAAAATCGGCGAACACCTCTGGCCCCATGGCCAGGGGGCGTCTCCGAGCCGGCGGTTTTTAAGGCAATGGCCCTCGGGCGTCAACCCCCAGCTGGCCGCGGATCCTTGAGGAACTCCGCCAGGAGCAGGCGGGCCGCCGCGCCGGGCGCGAGCCGGCCGGCGGCAACCTCTGCCTCCAGGGCCGGCAGCCGGCCGCGGACCGCCGGGTGGCGGGCGAGAGCCGCCAGCAGGCTGTCGGAGAGCTCGGCCCGGAGCCAGGCCTTGGCCTGGGCCGCCCGGCGCTCGGCCAGGGCAGCCTCGCCCAGGCTCGCCCGGAAGCGCTCGATGGCGCTCCAGGCCTCGGCGATCCCGGTTCCCTCGAGAGCAGAGCAGGTCCGGACCTCCGGCGTCCAGCCGGGGGTCGAGGAATGGAGCAAGCGCAGCGCATGCTGGTAGTCGGTGGCGGTGCGCGCCGCCACCTCCTTGAGCGCGCCGTCGGCCTTGTTGACCAGGATGAGGTCCGCCAGCTCGACGATGCCGCGCTTGATGCCCTGGAGATCGTCACCGCTCCCGGGCAGGAGTAGCAGCAGGAACATGTCGGTCATATCGGCGACGGCGGTCTCCGATTGGCCGACCCCCACGGTCTCGACCAGCACCACGTCATGGCCCGCCGCCTCCACCAGCAGCATCGCCTCCCGGGTCCGCCGTGCCACCCCGCCCAGGGTCTCGCCGGCCGGGGAGGGGCGGATGAAGGCGGCCGCCTCCCGGCCGAGCCGCGTCATGCGGGTCTTGTCGCCCAGGATCGAGCCGCCGCCCAGCCGCGAGGAGGGATCGACCGCGAGCACCGCCAGGCGATGGCCCTGGGAGAGGACATGAAGGCCGAAGGTCTCGATGAAGGTCGATTTGCCGACTCCGGGGGCGCCGGAAATGCCGATGCGGATCGACTTGCCCGCCCGCGGAAGCAGGATCTCAAGCAGCAGGTCGGCGACCGGGCGATGGTCGGGCCGGCTCGATTCCACCAGGGTAATGGCCTGGGCCAGCGCCCGGCGCTCGCCCCGGCCCAGCGCCTCGGCGAGCGCGGCCGGGTCGGGGAGGGTGGGATCGAGCGGCGCGGCCTCGTTCATGACGCCGCCGCCAGCTCCTTGGCCTCGCGTTCCGCCGCCGCCTCCTGCTGGCGGGCCCACATGGCGGCATAGCGACCGCCGCGGGCCAGCAGCTCGCCATGGCGGCCGCGCTCCACGGCGCGGCCCTCATCCAGCACCAGGATCTCATCGGCATCGATGACGGTGGAGAGGCGATGGGCGATCACCAGGGTCGTGCGGTCCAGGGAGACCTCGGCGAGGCTCGCCTGGATCTCGCGCTCGGTATGGCTGTCGAGGGCCGAGGTCGCCTCGTCGAAGAGCATGATCGCCGGGTTCTTCAGGATGGCCCGGGCGATGGCGACACGCTGCTTCTCGCCGCCGGAGAGCTTCAGCCCCCGCTCGCCGACCCGGGTGGCGAAGCCGTCCGGCAGCCGCGTCACGAGATCGCTGAGCCGCGCCAGGCGCGCGGCCTCCCGCACTTCGGCCTCGCTCGCCGAGGGCCGGCCATAGGCGATGTTGTATTCGAGGCTGTCGTTGAACAGCACCGTGTCCTGGGGCACGACGCCAAGGGCCGCGCGCAGCGAGGCCTGCGTCACCTCGGCGATGTTCTGCCCGTCGATCAGGATTTCCCCGCCGGTCGGATCGTAGAAGCGGAAGAGCAGGCGCGAGACGGTGGATTTGCCGGCCCCGCTCGGCCCCACGATGGCGAGCGTCTTGCCCGGCTCCACGATGAAGCTCAGATCCTTCAGGATCGGCCGGCGCGGGTCATAGCCGAAGGCGACATGACGGAACTCGATCCGCCCGCCGGTCACCGCGAGATCCGGCGCGCCGGGCCGGTCGGCAACCTCGATATCGACACCCAGGAGATTGAACATCGCCTCCATGTCGATCAGCGCCTGGCGGATTTCGCGATAGACCGTGCCGAGGAAATTGAGCGGCAGATAGAGCTGGATCAGATAGGCGTTGACCAGAACGAAATCGCCCACCGTCGCCCTATGCGCCACCACGGCGAGGGCTGACATGGACATGAGCAGGGTGACGCCGGCCGCGATGATGAAGTTCTGGCCGATATTGAGCCAGGACAGGCTGACGCGAGTCCTGACCGCCGCAGTCTCGTATTTGCGCAGAGCCACGTCGTAGCGCCGCGCCTCATGCTCTTCATTGCCGAAATATTTGACCGTCTCGTAGTTCAGCAGGCTGTCGATGGCCTTGGTGTTCGCCTCCTGATCGGCGTCGTTCATCCGCCGGCGGTATTTGATGCGCCATTCGGTAAGGGCGAAAGTGAACCAGATATAGCCGGCGATGGTGGCGAAGGTGACGGCGGCATAGCGCCAGTCGTAGAGCCGCCACAATATGCCGCAGACCAGCGCGATCTCCAGCAGGGTCGGCAGGACGTTGAACAGCAGGAAAGTGAGCAGGAACTCGATGCCCTTGGCGCCGCGCTCGATGACGCGGGACAGCCCGCCGGTCTGGCGGTCGAGATGGAAGCGCAAGGAGAGGGCATGGAGATGGCGGAAGGTCTGCAGCGCCACCTTGCGGATCGCGCGCTGGGCGACCCGGGCGAAGATGCCGTCGCGCAGCTCGCTGAAGACCTGGGTCATCACCCGGGCGAGGCCATAGGCCAGTAACAGCCCCAGCGGCAGAGCGATCGCCGTTGCGACCTTGGGCGACAGCGCGTCCACCAGATGCTTGAAGAGCATCGGCACCAGGATATTGGCGCCTTTGGCCAGCAGCAGGCAGAGGATGGCGACCGCCACCCGGACCCGCATCGCCGGCTCGCCCTTGGGCCAGAGCAGCGGCAGCAAGGTGCGCACCGCCGCCCATTGGCCACCGCCCCGCGGGCGGCGCGTGAGGCTCATATTCATGGCCCAAACCTAAGCGCCCGGCGGCAAAAGACAAGCTGAACTGGGTCAGGAAGCGGAACCACAGAGGCACAGAGACACAGAGGTCCACCCAGAAATCTCGCTGAACGAGCCTTGCCGCCGGTCCCGCGCCTCACAAGGCCACGGCTGCGCCGAAGGCGATGCCAAAGCTTTCTCCTCTGTGCCTTCTCCGTGTCTCTGTGGTGAATCTTCTACTGCGCGGCGAGCTTGCCCAGGTTGCGCTGGATCAGCAGATAGAGCTTGCCGATATCGGCGGTGAGGAAGGCGGTGTTCAGCACATTGTCCGGATCGGCCTTGCCGGCGCGCTCGATCAGCTCCTCGAAGCGGCTGGTGAATCGCATCACCAGATCGCGCAGCTTCAGATCCTTCTCATAGCGCTCGTTCAGCGCCGGCAGCAGATAGGCATCCTTCTTGTTGAGGAGCCGGCGCACGAAGGCCGAGCGGTCGCCCGAGCGGTACCGCTTCCACACCTCCGCCGGCACCTCGGAATCGAGCAGCGTGGTGATGTCGATGGAGAGGGTGCCGAGCTCGGCCACGATCTCGGCGGCGATGGTGAGGAAGCTCTCGCTGCGCGCCCTCTGCCGCGCTTCGCCCAGGGATTCGACCTCGGCCTTGGCCGCGAGCGTGGCCCGGTTCAGCGCCTCGCTCTGGGTCTTCAGCAGCTGGCCCAGATCGGCGGCACGGTCGAGGGCCTCGCCCAGCACCTTGCTCATGCGGCCCGCCTGCTCCTCAACCCGGCTATCGAGCCCACCGACATTGCGGATCGCCTCGTCCGCCGCGCCGATCAGGAGCTTGGAGCGGGCTTCGATCTCCACCCCCAGCCCCGAGATCTCCGCCCGCATGGTCTGGGTTGAATCCATCAGCCGGCGGATCTGGGCTTCGACATCTTCGCTGAGGCGCAGCACGTCGCCGCGCGCCGTATCGGCCTTGCGCTCGGCGAACTCGGCCGCGGCATTGAGATCGGCGATGGGCTTCACCAGCATCTCGTTGACATGCTGGGCGAGCTCGCCGCTGCGCTCGGCGAGCGCGATCAGCTCGGTCATCTGGCTGCTGATGATCCCGCGTCCCGCCGCCGCGCGCCCCGCCGCTTCCTCGGTGGCGGCGATCAGCATCTGGCCCTCCTCGCGGAAGGCGTAGGCGGCCTCTTCGCTTCGCCGCTCCACCTCGCCGGCCGCGTTGGCGAGCTCGCGAGAGAGCTCCTGCACCGTGTCGCGCAGCGCCTCGACCCGGGCATCGTTCTGGTCGATCCGCCGGCCCACCTCGTCGACCCGGTCGCGGAAGCTCTCCGCCAGCTCCTCCTCCTTGGCGAGGGTGGCGGTGATCAGGCTACGCAACGCCTCGATATCGGCGCGCAGCGAGCTGCTGAAGGTCGCCATGCGCTGGCGCTCGCGCTCGGAGCTCGCCGCCAGATCCTCCCCGCCCCGGCGATAGGCTTCCCCCACCGCCTCGACGATCAGGCTCGCCTCCGCTCGCATGACCTCGGCGATCTGGGCGATCCGCGCCCGCTCGGCTTCGGTCGCCTGCTGAAGCTCGAGCCCGTGCTGGCGATAGGATTCGGCGACGCTACCCATCATGGCCGCCGCCTCCTCGCGCATGGCGGCGCCGACGCTGTCGATCCGCTCGCGCTCGCGCTCGCTCGCCGCGGCAAAATCCGCCTCGCGCCGGCGATAGGCCTCGGCGACCGCGGCGAGGATGGCTTCCGCCTCGGCTTTCAGCCGGCCGCCGGCCGTCTCGATTCGCTCGCGCTCGTGCGCCATCGCCTCGCCCAGCTCCTGGGCCTGCTGGCGATAGCTCTCCCCCACCAGCCCGGCGCGGTCGGCGGCGGTGCCGATATCGGTGCTGAGGCCGGAGAGCCGCGTATTCGCCTCCACCAGGAGGGTTCCCAGATTCATCGCGGCCTGGGTCGTTACCTCGCCGATCCGCTTGGCCTCGGCCTCGATGCGGGTCGAGACCTCGGCGACCTCGCCGGTGGCCTTGCCGCTCGCTGCCGTCAGGGTGTCGCTTGCCTTGGTGATGGCATCGATCAGCGCTGCGGATTCGCCGGTGATGCGCTCGGCCACCGCCTCCGCCTCGCTGGACTGGCCCTTCAGCGAATCCCGCAGCCATTCGGAGGTGCGGCCCGCCTCGGAGGCGGCGCGGGAAAGCTGGGTGAGCTGCGTCTGCATCTGGCCCTGCAGCTTCTGGCCCTGCTCCACGAGGCCTTGGAACAGCCGGTTTGCGGCGGCGGCTTTCTCGGCCAGCTCGGCCTCGACCTGCTTCATCATCTCCGCGGCGGCAGCGGTCATGCTCTCCATCTGCTGGCGCAGCAGGCGGGTTGCCTGATTGCTCTGGTCCTCGAGCTGACCGCGCTGCTGGCTGAGGCCCTGCTTCGCCTGCTCGACCTCCTGGGCCACCTTGGCCGCAGCGGCGGTGATTCCCTGGCTCTGGCTCTCCAGAAGGGTGGCCGCCTTGGCGAGCTGGCTGTCCGCGGCGGTGGTCGCCTTCGAGACCAGCTCGGCGCGCTCGCGCAGCGCGTCGTTGAGGCTCGCCGCCTTCACCTCCGCGGCGTCGAGCGGCTCGCGCAGCCGGGCGAGCTCGGCCTCGAGGGAGGCCATATGGGCGGCGAGCTGGCGATCGCGCCTCAGAAAGGCGAGAAGCACCCAGAGGAAGGCGAGCGCCCCGGCGTAGCCCGCCAGGAGTCCGCCCTGCTCGCCGGGTGACATCTGGGCGAGGGCACCCCAGCCGATGCGCATCGCCACATAGACGGCGCAGAGGGTCGTCCACAGCGCCGTCAGGAGCAGGCCGACGATCAGGAAGAGATGCCGGCGGCCGATCTCGGGCATGGCGTCGTCAGGCCGCCAGCCGCCGGCCGCGGATCAGGCCCAGGATCTCGGCCGCTGCCTGGGGGATATTGGTGCCGGGGCCATAGATTGCCGCCACGCCGGCCTTTTTCAGGAATTCGTGATCATGGGGCGGGATGACGCCGCCGCAGACCACCAGCACGTCGCGCGCGCCTGCAGCATGGAGCGCATCGAGGAGCTGCGGCACCAGGGTCTTGTGCCCGGCCGCCTGAGTCGAGACGCCGACCACATGAACGTCGTTCTCGATCGCCTGGCGCGCCGCCTCCTCGGGGGTCTGGAAGAGCGGCCCGATATCGACATCGAAGCCGATATCGGCGAAGGCGGTGGCGATCACCTTGGCGCCGCGGTCATGGCCGTCCTGCCCCAGCTTCACCACCAGAAGCCGCGGCCGCCGGCCGCGCTCCTCGGCGAAGCGGGCGACATCCTGCTGGACGCGCCGGAACTCGGGATCCCCGGCGGAAGCGCCGCCATAGACCCCGGCGATCGCGCGCGTCGTCGCCTGGTAGCGGGTGAAGACGCTTTCCAGCGTCGCCGAGACCTCGCCCACCGTCGCCCGCGCCCGCATTGCCTCGATGGCGCGGGCGAGGAGGTTGGCGCTTTCTGCGCCGCTCTCGTCGCGGGCCGCGCTCTTCAGCGCCTCCAGCGCCGCCTCGACCTTCCCCGCATGCCGCGAGGCGCGGATCTGAGCGAGCCGGGCGATCTGGGTCGCGCGCACCTTGCTGTTGTCGATATCGAGGATCTCCACCTCGTCCGGCTGGTCGGGCCGGTATTTGTTGACGCCTATGATGACATCCTCGCCGCGATCGATGCGGGCCTGGCGCCGCGCGGCAGCCTCCTCGATCTTGAGCTTGGGCAGTCCCGCCTCGACGGCCCGGGTCATGCCCCCCAGCGCCTCGACCTCGGCCACCAGCTTCTCGGCCTCGGCTACCAGGGAGGCGGTCAGGGATTCGAGATAATAGCTGCCCGCCAGCGGATCGACGGTGTGGGTGATGCCCGTCTCCTCCTGCAGGATGAGCTGGGTGTTGCGGGCGATGGCCGCGGAGAAGGGCGTAGGCAAAGCGAGCGCCTCGTCGAAGGCATTGGTATGGAGCGACTGGGTCCCGCCCAGCACCGCGGCCAGAGCCTCGATGGTGGTGCGGATGATGTTGTTGTAGGAGCCGAGCTCCGTCAGGCTCACGCCCGAGGTCTGGCAATGGGTGCGCAGCGCCAGCGACATCGGATCCTTGGGCCCGAAGGGCTCCATCAGCCGGGCCCAGAGCAGGCGCGCGGCGCGGAGCTTGGCAATCTCCATGAAGAAGTTCATGCCGATGCCGAAGAAGAAGGAGAGCCGCGGGGCAAAGGCATCGATGGCAAGCCCGCGCCGGAGCGCCGCGCGGACATATTCCAGGCCGTCGGCCAGCGTGAAGGCGAGTTCCTGCACGGCGGTCGCCCCCGCCTCCAGCATGTGATAGCCGGAGATGGAGATGGAGTTGAACTTGGGCGTCTCCGCCGCTGAGAAGGCGATGATGTCGGCGACGATGCGCATGGAGGGGCCGGGCGGATAGATATAGGTGTTGCGGACCATGAACTCCTTGAGGATGTCGTTCTGGATGGTCCCGGAGATCTTTTTGGCCGGAACCCCCT
>DATFRE010000477.1:0-17597 GCA_035263545.1 Dongiaceae bacterium | reverse complement strand
GCCTCGATCCAGTGGGTGATCAGCGAGACCTGGCTCAACATCATCGCCACGGAGCGCGACCGCGGCCGGATCATGGGCGTCTATGCCTCGGTGCTCGCCGTCGGCTTCGCCGTCGGCCCCCTGATGATCAGCGCCGTCGGGGTGGCGGGCTGGCTGCCCTTCCTGCTTGTGGCGCTCGCTATCGGACTTGCGGCGCTGCCGGTCTTCCTGGCGGCGCGCCTGGCGCCGGCCATGCCTCCCCATCATCCGGGCTCGCTCGGCGCAGCGCTTCGGGCCCAGCCGCTCGTGATGGCCTGCGGGCTTGGCGGCGGGCTGATTGATTTCGCGCTCTTCGCCCTGCTGCCGATCTATGGCCTCAGGCACGGGCTCGACGCGGACAGCGCCGTGCTGCTGCTCAGCCTCTTCATCGGCGGCAATGTGCTGTTGCAGATTCCGATCGGCTGGCTCGCCGATCTGACCGGCCGACGCGCCGCCCTGTTGGCCTCCATTGTCGTGACCCTTCTGGGCGCGCTTCTCCTGCCGCTGGCGATCGGCTCCGGCCCGTGGCTCTATCCGCTCCTCGTCCTCTGGGGCGGCACGACCTTTGCCATCTATACGCTCGGCCTCGGCCTGCTGGGAGACGGCGCTCCGCCGGCCCAGCTCGCCGCCGCCAATGTCGCGCTGGTCATGGTCTATCAGATCGGCAGCACTCTCGGCCCCACGCTCGCCGGCACAGCCATGGATCTCATCGGCCCGGAGGGGCTGGTCGTGGTGGTCGCGCTCGCGGCCGCCGGGCTGCTCGCCGCCTTCTTCAAGATCGGCCGAAGTTAACTGGAAAGCCGACCCAGCAGATACTGCGCCGTACCCAGATCCTCATGCCCGCCGCCACCGGACTTGAACAGGGTGATCTCGTCCGCGCTGCACCGGCCCGGCCGCTCGCCGCGGGCGAGCTGGAAGCTGTCGGTGATGTCGCCATCGGCGATGAGGCCGGCGGCCAGCGGCTGGCAGATATCGCCCGCATAAGCGGCGGCGGTGAATCGTGCATCAACGAAGATGCGCGCCCTCAGGACCGCCTCGTCATCGGCTTCGCGCATCTCCTCCGTATAGCCTCCCACCAGATCGAGATGCTGGCCGGGTTTGAGCCAGCTCCCGCGGATCAGCGGTTCGCGCGCCATGGTGGCGGCGGAGATCACATCCGCCTCCGCGACAGCCGCGGCGATATCGGGGACAACGCTGACCGCGAGCTGCGGCAGGTGGCCCAGGGAGCGCGCCAGCGCCTCGGCCCGGGCGGCGGTACGGTTCCAGATCAGCACGCGCCGGATGGGCCGAACGGCGGCATGGGCCCCGATCAGATGCGGTGCCATGGCACCGGCCCCCAGCATCAGCAGGTTCGAGGCATCGTGCCGCGCGAGGTATGTCGCTGCCAGCGCCGAATTGGCCGCGGTCTTGCGCAGCGTCAGCGCTATGCCGTCCACGGCCAGGAGCGGCACCCCGCTGGTCCCGTCGAAGAGCAGATAGAGGCCCTGGACCGAGGCGATCCCTCGGGCTTCGTTGCCCGGATAGACGCTGACCAGCTTCACGCCTTGATGCCGGCCGTATTGCCAGGCGGGCAGAAGCAGCCAGTCGTTGCGCCCGCCCGCGGGCAGGTCCTGGCTGATGAGCACCCGCTCGACCCTGTCGACGCCGCGCCGGAACAGATCGCGCAGAGCCTCGACGAGTCCGGGATAGTCGAGCAGGCGATGGGTTTCCTCGGCGCCGACAACACGCATGATCATGCTTCACAGATCAGGAACGGGGCCGAGCTTCGGCGATGATGGGACCCTTGCGCAAGGGCTCAGGCGGGCTCGCTGTCCTTGACGTCGAGCCTGCTCTTGTCGGGCAGGGCTTTGTCGTCCGGGCTCGGCTTGTCGTCCAGGATCTGGCGGGCCGCCGCGGCGAGGTCCTTGCGCCCGAAAGGCTTGTGGAGGATGTGGATGCGCGAATCCTGCCCCATCTGCTGGAGCGTGGGGTTGTCCGTATAGCCGGTGGTGAACAGGATCTTCTGACGCGGCCGCCGCTGCCAGATCTCGAGAGCGAGCTGCCAGCCATTGATGCTGCCCGGCATCACCAGATCGGTGCAGATCAGATCCACCGCCAGCCCCTGGTCCAGAAGGTCGAGAGCGTTCTGCCCGTCGCTTGCCTCGGCGACGCGATAGCCGAAATCCTTCAGCATCAGGCGAACCGTCGTGCGCACGGCCGCATCGTCCTCGACCAGCAGGACGCTCTCCGATCCGAAGGCGACGACAGGACGCCGGCGAAGCTCCGCCGGCGTCGCCGTCACGGCCTCGATGGGCGGCAGATAGAGCGCCACCCTCGTGCCGCGGCCGATCTCGCTCTCCAGCGTCGCATGGCCCCCGGATTGATGTACGAAACCGTAGACCATGCTGAGGCCGAGGCCGGTGCCCTTGCCCGCCTCCGTGGTCGTGAAGAAAGGCTCGAAGGCGCGCTCCATGACCTCGCTCGCCATGCCCTCGCCGGTATCGGAGACGGCGATGCGCAGATATTCCCCCGCCGGAAGGTCGGCGAGGCCCTCGAGACCCAGGAAATGCTTGCCGCTGTCGATCGTCAGGCGTCCGCCCTGCGGCATCGCATCGCGCGCATTGACCGCGAGGTTCAGCACCGCGTTCTCGAGCTGACCACGGTCCACCATCGCGATCAGGCGGCCCTCGGCGAGGCTCGTCTCGATGACGACATCCTCGCCCAGGATCCGGCGCAGGAGCGGTACGAGATCGCTCACGAGCTGGTTGAGGTCGACGGCGGCGGCCCGCTGTGGCTGCAGCCGGGCGAAGGCCAGCAGCCGCTGGGTCAGCTCGGTGCCACGCTCCACGGCCTTCTGCGCCTGATCGAGGAACTCGCCGAGCTGGGGTTCGCCCGACGCCAGCGCCTCACCCAGCAGTTCGAGATTGCCATGGGCGACCATCAGCAGATTGTTGAAATCGTGGGCGACGCCGGCGGTCAGCTTGCCGATGGCCTCGATCTTGAGCGCCTGGCGGAGCTGCGCCTCCAGGCTGTGGCGCCCGGTGAGGTCGGTCAATACGCCGATGAAATGGGTGAGGCGCCCATGGGAATCGCGTACGGGCGCGATGGAGAGCTCGTTGTAGAAGGTGATGCCGTCCTTGCGGTGATTGACCACTTCGCCATGGAACGGACGGCCCTCATGCAGATGCGCCCGCATGCGCGCGACCATGGCGGGATCGGTCGCAGCACCCTGCAGGAAACGGCAGTTGCGGCCGATCGCCTCGCTCGGCGCGTAGCCGGTGATCCGCTCGAAGGCCGCATTGACATAGATGATCGGATAGTCCGGTTTGGCGGCATCGGCGATCGCGATGGCCTGGGAGATGGAATTGAGCCCCTCCTCGCGCAGAAGAAGACGCTCCTCCTGCGCCTTGTGGTCCGTGATGTCGTGAAGCTGGCAAACGAAGAAGAGCGGCGCGTTCTCCCGATCGCGGATCAGGGTGACAACGACCCGGACCCAGAGGACATGACCGGCCTTGTGGAAGTAGCGCTTCTCCAGCTCATAGGCGCGCGCCTCGCCGGCGAGAAGCGCCCGGCGGCGGGCGAGGCCGGTTTCAAGGTCGTCGGGGTGCGTCAGGGATTGGAAATAGAGCTGCTGCAGCTCGACGGGGGAATAGCCCATGATGCGGGAGAAGGCCGCGTTGACCTCGATGAATCGGCCATCCAGCGCGACGACGGCAATCCCATTGCGGGCCACATCGAAGGCGGCCCGGTACATGGCATTGTCGCCATCGGTCCGCTGCACGAGTTCTCTGACCTCGTCGCGCGCCGGCATCTCCCCTCGTCGCCCGCCCTGCGCTTCCTAAGATTTCCTAAATTCTAATTGATATTTTTGAGCCATCCTAACGCCATTGCGCGCCTGGCGGAAAATTCATCACTGCAGAGTTAAATCAGAAAGGGGGCCTTGGCCAGCGGTTTGCTCAACCAAAGCGTGTACGGCCCCCGAGCTGGAGGAAAAGGACCCCGGCGATCGCGATGCCCCCGCCCACCAGCTCCGCCCAGCTCGGCTCCGCCCCCAGCGCCATTCCCAGCAAGGCGGCGAAGACCGGGGAGAGGTTGAGGAACAGGCTCGCCGCCGTGATGCCGAGGCGCCCGGTGCCGTAATTCCAGGTGAAGATCGCGATCGCGGTGGGGCCGACGGCCAGCCAGAGAAGCATGCCCAGATGGCTCGCCCCCGGAAAGCCGGCGGGGAGCGGCTGAAGGCCGAAGGCGGCGGTCACGGCATAGACCAGCCAGAGCAACAGGCCCGCCGCACCCGAGGTCAGCAGGGTGATCCGGAGCTGGCCGATGCCAAGCGGCGCCAGCCAGGCCTGGGCCTTCATCGAATACCAGGTCTAGCAGACGAGCGCGATCACCAGCAGGACCTCCCCCATGGGCCGTGGATTCTCCGGCATCCCGCCCGCCAAAGGCGACCAGCAGGCCGCCGAACACGGCCAATGCGACGGCGATCAGCATGCGCCCGCCGATCGGCCGGCGGGTGGCGAACCACTCCATCAGGGGCTGCGACCACAGGCTGGGTGGCAAGGATGGCCGCCGCGGCGATGGGGCCGGAATAGCGGATACCGAAGGTGTAGCCGGTGGCAAAGCAGCCGATGCCGGCCCCGCCGAGCAGCAGGATCCGCCCCCAGGGCAGGCCGAGGGGGAGCACGGGCGTCCGCTCGCGGGCGGCGACGATGCCCGCCAGCACGAGGGCCGCCATGCTGTAGCGGCTGGCGGCGATGACGAAGGGCGGCAAGTCCTGCAGCAGGACCGCCGTCAGGGGCACCATGGTGCCGCAGGCGATGGCCGTGAACAGCAGCCCGGCGCTGGCGGCGAGCTCGCCGCGCGGCGCGGCTGCCTGCATCTCGTCCCCCCGCTGGAGGCGCTCAGCGCATGGTCGGCATGACGTATTCGGCGCCGGCGCGGATACCGGTGGGCCAACGGGCGGTGACCGCCTTCAGCCGGGTATAGAAGCGCACGCCCTCGGGCCCGTGCATGTGGTGGTCACCGAAGAGGGAGCGCTTCCAGCCCCCGAAGCTGTGAAATGCCATGGGCACGGGGATCGGCACATTGATTCCCACCATTCCGACCTTGATCTTGGACGAGAAGTCCCGGGCCGCATCGCCGTCGCGGGTGAAGATCGCGGTGCCGTTGCCATACTCATGCTCGTTGACCAGCTTGACGGCGGAATTGTAGTCGGGCACCCGCACCACCGAGAGCACGGGGCCGAAGATCTCCTCCTTGTAGATGCGCATCGTCGGCTGCACCTCGTCGAAAAGGCAGCCGCCGAGATAGAAGCCGTTCTCGTAGCCCTGCAGCTTGAGACCCCGGCCATCCACGAGGAGCTTGGCCCCTTCCTTGACGCCGAGATCGACATAGCCCCGGACCTTGTCCAGATGCTGCTTCGTGACGAGAGGACCCATCTCTGATTCGGGATCGGTGCCTGGCCCGACCTTGAGGGAGCGGATGCGCGGCATCAGCTTGTCGATCAGCTGGTCGCCGGCCCTGCCGACGGCGACGGCGACGGAGACCGCCATGCAGCGTTCGCCGGCGGAGCCGTAGGCCGCGCCCATCACCGCATCGGTCGCCTGATCCATATCCGCATCGGGCATCACCACCATGTGGTTCTTGGCGCCGCCCAGGGCCTGCACGCGCTTATTATGCGCCGCACCCGTGTGATAGATGTATTCGGCGATCGGGGTCGAGCCGACGAAGCTCACCGCCGCGACATCGGGGCTGTGGAGGAGGGCGTCGACCGCCTCCTTGTCGCCGTTGACGACGTTGAACACGCCATCCGGCACCCCCGCCTGCTTCAGCAGATCGGCCATGAAGAGGGCGGCGGAGGGATCCCGCTCCGAGGGCTTCAGTAAGAAGCTGTTGCCGCAGGCGAGCGCCACCGGGAACATCCACATCGGCACCATGGCCGGGAAGTTGAAGGGCGTGATGCCGGCGCAGACGCCGAGCGGCTGGCGGATCGCCCAGGAATCCACATTGGTGCCGACATTCTCCGAGAACTCGCCCTTCAGCAGCTGCGGGATGCCGCAGGCGAACTCGACCACCTCGAGGCCGCGGATGCAGGAGCCGCGGGCGTCGCTCAGCACCTTGCCATGCTCGGAGGTGACGATCGCGGCAAACTTGTCGAGATTGGCCTCGACCAGGGATTTGAAGCGGAAGAGCATGCGCGCGCGCTGGAGTGCTGGGGTCTGGGCCCAGGCGGGAAAGGCCGCCGCAGCCGCTGCGATCGCCGCATCCACCTCCGCCTTGGCCGCAAGCGCGACCTTGGCCTGAACCTCGCCCGTGGCAGGGTTGAAGACATCGCCGAAGCGGCCGCTGCGGCCCTCGACGGTCTTGCCATTGATGAAATGCGAGATGGTTCTGCTCATGATCGCCGGTCTCCGGGGTCAGGGAAGGGCGCAATCTATCCCATCGGCTTCCAGGTGCAAGTGCGCCGCCGCGGCTTCAACGGGGGCGCCGGGACCTCTATGATGCCGCCGCAAATGACCGATCCGCTGAACGCCTTCATCCCCCATGACGAGGTGCTTCTGCCCGGCGCGCCGGAGGGGGCGCTGAGGGGTCTTCGCTTTGCCGCCAAGGACATCTTCGATGTCGCCGGCCATGTGACTGGCTGCGGCAATCCGGACTGGCTCGCCACCCATCCGCCCGCCTCCGCCACGGCGTCCGCGGTCGAGCGGCTGCTGGCGGCCGGTGCCGATCTGATCGGCAAGACCATCACCGATGAGCTGGCCTATAGCCTGAACGGCCAGAACTTCCACTACGGGACCCCGGTCAACGTCAATGCGCCGGGGCGGATCCCCTGCGGCTCCTCCAGCGGCTCCGCCTCTGCGGTCGCCGGGGGCGCGGCAGATTTCGCCCTCGGCTCCGATACCGGGGGCTCCGTCCGGGTCCCCGCTGCCGTCTGCGGCATCTACGGCATTCGTACCAGCCATGGCCGGGTGGCGATCGACGGGGTCATGCCGCTTGCCGCGTCCTTCGATACCGTCGGGTGGTTCGCCCGCGATCCCCGCCTGCTCGCCCGGGTCGGGGCGGTGCTGATGGAGGAGGATACGGCGCGGCTGGTGGGCGGGGCCGCACGCCTCTCGGATGCCTTTGCCCTGGCGGCTCCCCCCGTCCAGGCGGCCCTGGAGCCGCTGGCGGCGCGGGTCGAGGGCCTGCTGGGGCGCCGCCCGGCCATGCAGGTCGGGGGCCTCGAGGACTGGATGATCACCTTCCGCAAGCTCCAGGCCCGCGAGATCTGGACCCAGCATGGCGCCTGGGTCGAGCAGGTGCGCCCCCGCTTCGGACCGGAGATTGCCGCGCGCTTCGAATGGGCGCGGGCCGTCGCCGGCCAGCCGGTCGGGCCGGAAAACCAGCGCCGCACCGCCTTCGGCGGGCTCATGGCCGGAATGCTGCGCGAGGCGGGGGTTCTGCTGCTGCCGACCGCGCCGGAAATAGCCCCCTGGCGCGGCCTTCAGGGGGCGGCGGCCCAGAGCTTCCGCGACCGGACCCTCAGCCTGACCTGCATCGCGAGCCTCGCCCGTCTGCCCCAGGTCAACCTGCCGGCGGAGGCCAGGGTCAATGGCTGCCCGGTCGGGCTGTCGCTGATCGGCCCCAGGGGCAGCGACCGGGCGCTGTTGGGGCTGGCGGCGCAGCTGGCTCAGCTGTCGTAGCAGACGACCGATTCGAAGGGGACGTCGAGCTTGCTGCGGCCGTTGAGGAAGGCGAGCTCGATGATGCAGGCCGCTCCCACCACCTCCGCCCCCACGGAGCGGAGCAGGGCGATGGCCGCCGCCATGGTCCCGCCGGTGGCCAGCAGATCGTCGAGGACGACGACGCGATGGCCACGGGCCACCGCGTCGGCCTGGATTTCCACCGTATCGGTGCCGTATTCCAGGTCGTAGTTGAAGGGAATGACCTTGCCCGGCAGCTTGCCGCGCTTGCGGACCATGGCGAAGCCGCGCTCCGAGAGATAGGCGAGTGGGGCTGAAACCAGGAAGCCGCGGGATTCGATTCCGACCAGAAGATCGGGATTCAGGGGCTCGAGCCAGCGGTCGAGATGATTGACCGTCGCCTTCCAGGCGGGCCCATGGGCCAGCAGGGTCGAGATGTCGTAGAACAGGATACCCGGCCGGGGGAAGTCGGGGATCTGGCGGATATGCTCCTTGATCTGCATGGTCTTCGGGCTGGCTCCTGGCTTCGATTTCGCGAACTCTAGCCCGGATTCCGGCCGGAAGTCACGGCGCCGCGGAACCTCCGGCGGCCGGCCGAATTCCAGCTATCGGCCGCAAGGCGCCGCTGTTTAGAATGACCCGGGATGGATCAGCAAGTAGAGACCGGCTCGGTCGAATCCCGCATCGAGGGCGGGGTCCTCGTCGTCATCCCTCGGGGCGATTGGAGGCTCGGGGCCATTCCTGTCCTCGACCAGCGCATGGCCTCGATCAGGGGGGGCGGGGCGCGCCAGGCGCATTTCGATCTCTCGCAGCTGGGCGAGATCGACAGCGCGGGCGCCTGGCTCCTCTCCCGCACGCGCGAGCGGCTGGAGAAGGCGGGGGTGAAGGTCACGCTCGACGGCGCGGCGCCGGGGCAGGAGGCCCTGATCGAGAAGGTCATGGCGGTCGGCTGTCCGCCGCCGGCCCATCACGGACCCCATCACTACCTGATCGAGCTCGTCGAGGGCATCGGCGCGGGGCTGTTCCATGCCATCAAGCAGACGCGCGATCTGCTCGATTTCTTCGGCGCCGTCGTCATCGGCTTCTTTCGCCAATTCCTCCAGCCGCGCCGTATCCGGCCGATCTCCCTCATCGCCCAGATCGAGCAGACCGGCCTCAACGCCATGCCCATCATCGGGCTGATCTCCTTTCTCATCGGCGTCGTGCTCGCCTATCAGGGCTACGACCAGCTCCGCGCCTTCGGCGGGCAGATCTTCACCGTCAATCTCGTCGGCATCTCGGTCCTGCGCGAGATGGGGATCCTGCTGACGGCGATCATCGTCGCCGGGCGCACCGGCAGCTCCTTCACCGCCCAGATCGGCACCATGCAGGTGAACGAGGAGGTGGATGCGCTGCGCACCCTCGGCCTCGATCCTCTCGATGTCCTGGTCCTGCCGCGGGTGACGGCGCTCGTCATCGCCCTGCCGCTGCTCACCTTCTACTCGGACATGGCCGCCCTCACGGGCGGAGGTGTCGCCTGCGTGCTCCTGCTGGATATGAGCGCACCCCAATATCTGACTCAGCTGAGCCATGCGGTGTCCATGCAGCATTTCCTGGTGGGCATGTCGAAGGCGCCCATCTTCGCCCTGCTGATCGCCATGGTCGGCTGCTTCGAGGGGCTTCGCGTCACCGGCAGCGCCGAGAGCGTCGGCCAGCTGACGACCCAATCGGTGGTCGAGAGCCTGTTCCTCGTCATCGTCTTCGACGCTCTCTTCAGCGTCTTTTTCTCCTTCCTGCACATATGAACGAGCCGGTCATCAAGGTCCGCGGCCTTGTCACCCGCTTCGGCGAGCAGGTGGTGCATGACGGGCTCGATCTCGAGGTCAGGCACGGCGAGGTGCTGGGCGTGGTCGGCGGGTCCGGATCGGGCAAGTCGGTGCTGCTGCGCACAATCGTCGGGCTCAACCATCCCGCGGCCGGGCATATCGAGGTGCTGGGAAAGAGTACCCAGGGCCTCAGCGATGCCCAGTGGCGGGAGCTGGAAGCCCGCTGGGGCGTGCTGTTCCAGAGCGGCGCGCTGTTCAGCTCCCTCACCGTGGCCGACAATGTGAAGCTGCCCCTCAAGGAGCACGCTCATATCTCCGCCCATATGCGCGCGGAGCTCGCGGCGCTGAAGATCGCCATGGTCGGCCTGCCCCCCGATTCCTGCAGCAAATTCCCCTCCCAGCTTTCCGGCGGCATGAAGAAGCGGGCCGGCCTCGCCCGGGCACTCGCCCTGGACCCGGAACTCCTGTTCCTGGACGAGCCCACGGCGGGCCTCGACCCCATCAGCGCCGCCGCCTTCGACGAGCTTATTCGCAGCCTCCAGCAAAGCCTTGGATTGACTGTCTTCATGGTGACACACGACCTGGACAGTCTTACCGCTATCTGCGACCGTATCGCCGTCCTGGTCGACAAGAAGATCAAGGTCGATACGATGGAGAATCTCCTGGGGGATCCGCACCCCTGGATTCAGGCCTATTTCCATGGTCCTCGCGGGCGGGCGGCCCGCCATGTGGAGGCCTCGGAGCCGGCGCCCTGAATGGAGACCCGGGCCAGCCATATCGCCGTCGGCGCCTTCGTCCTGGTCCTGCTGTTCGGGGCTCTCGCCTTCCTCGTCTGGGTCGGGCATTTCTCCGAGCGCGTCGTCGAGACCCACTATTTCACCCGCTTCTACGGCTCCGTCGCCGGGCTCGACGTGAACAGCAACGTGCTCTTCGGCGGCATTCCCGTCGGCCATGTCACGACGGTCGAGGTCGATCCTCAGGATTCCGCCCTGGCGCGGGTCGATATCCGGGTCAAGTCGGATACGCCGGTCCGCACCGATTCGGTGGCGACGCTGGCCATGCAGGGCATCACGGGCGGGGTCCTGGTGGAAATCAGCCGCGGAACGAAGGCGGCGCCGAAGCTCAAGGAGGGTTCGGAGATCCCCTCGGCCTATTCCCCCCTCGAGCGCCTGCTGAGCGGCGCGCCCGAGCTCGTCACCAAGGCCAATGCCTTGCTCGACCGGGCCTCGACCTTCCTCAACCCCGACAACTCTGCCGCGCTCGCCCGCGTCCTCGTCAATCTGGACCATCTGACCGGCAAGCTCGCCAACAGCTCCGACCGTATCGATGGTCTGCTGACGCAGGCGGATACGGCACTCAGCCAGGTGACCGCGACGGCGGTGGAGATCCAGAAGCTGGCCTCCGATCTGCGCGGCAGCTCGGGCAAGCTCGTGACCTCCGCCGACAAGGCGGTGGATCAGATCCGTGCGCTGGCGGGCAATTTCAACAAGACCGCGACCAGCCTGGACGGGCTCATCAAGGAGAATCGCCAGCCGATCCATGATTTCGCCACCACGGGCCTCTACGAGCTGAGCTCGATGATCACGGAGGTCCGGCTCCTGGCCCAGACGCTGAACCGCATCTCCATCGAGATCGAGCGCGATCCGGCCCGCTTCTTGTTCGGCGACCGCCAGAAGGGATTCGAGGCGCAATGAGACGTCGCCGGTTTCTTGTCGGCAGCGTCCTGCTGCTCGCGGGCTGCAACATCCTGCCGAAGGTGCAGGAGCCGACCACGCTCTATACGTTGACGCCGAAGACAACCTATCCGCCCGACCTGCCGACGGTGAACTGGCAGCTGGTGGTGGAGCTGCCGACCGCCGCAGCGGGCATCGACAGCTCGCGCATCGCCCTCAGCCACAACCCCTTCACGCTGGAGTACTATGCCAAGGCCGCCTGGACCGACAACGCGCCGGGCATGATCCAGAGCCTGCTGGTGGAATCCTTCGAGCGCACCGGCAAGATCATCGCCGTCGGCCCGGAATCCGCAGGCCTGCGCCCCGACTTCATCCTGAAGACCGATCTCCGTGAATTCCAGGCGATCTACAACGGCGACGATCCGATCCCCACGGTGGTGGTGCGCATGAGCGCCAAGCTGGTCGCCATGCCGCAGCGAAAGATCGTGCGCGCCATCACCTCGGAGAAGAAGGTCAAGGCCACGGGCTCCAAGTTCGAGGATGTCCTGAATGCCTTCGACGATGCGGTGGGACATGTGTTCCGCGAGATCGTCGTCAATACCCTGACCACCCCCGTCTCGCCCGCGCCGAGCTAGAGCATGGTGCACGAAAGTGCACCCTGCTCTGAAGCCCGCGCGGCGCTTGAGCCTAACGACAGCAAGACCTGGAGCGATTCCACCGAAGGCGGAAACGCTGCAGGTGCTCCCTCCTTCCGCAAGGTCTTGCGGGCATCCCCGCGGCAGCATAGAAGGCAGCCCATGCCGATCATTCGCTTGCTGCTTCTCTGCGGCCTGTTGCTGGGCGCGGCTGCCTCGGCCCGGGCCGATGCGATCCCGCGGCCGCTGTTCATGGGCACCGCCCCGGTGGTGGGTGTCTATTTCCCTGCCGGCGGAGCCATCTGCGCCATGGTCAACTCGTCGCGCGCCCAGAACGGGCTGCGCTGTGCGGTCGAGAGCACGCAGGGCTCGCTGGCCAATCTCGTGGCCCTGAGGGCCGGCTGGTACGACATGGCGATCGTGCAGTCCGACTGGCAGTACTATGCCGTGAAGGGTCTCGGCCCCTTCCAATCGGCGGGCCCTTTCGAGGGCCTGCGCGCCCTCTTCAACCTGCATGGCGAGCCGCTCACCCTGATCGTGCGCAAGAATGCCGGCATCTCCAGCCTCGCCGATCTCAAGGGCAAGAGGGTGAATGTCGGACCCAAGGGAAGCGGCCAGCGCGTCCTCGCCGAACTCCTGATCCGGGCGGAAGGCTGGAGCGATTCGGACTTCGCGAACCTGGGGGAGATCGATGCCAATCTTCAGTTCGACGCCTTGTGCAAAGGCGAGATCGACGCACTCCTCATGCCCATGTCGCATCCCAACGGCGCTGTCGAGGAGGCGGCCACGCGTTGCGAGGCTCAGCTCGTCTCGTTGAGCGGCCCGGCGGTCGACAAGCTCCTGGCCGATATGCCCTATCTCGCCAGGGACGATGTGCCCGGAGGCACTTATTCCGGCAATCCCAATGACGTCGCGACCTTTGGGCCGCGGGCCACCCTTCTGGCGACCACCGCCATGCCGCCGGAGGTCGCCTATCAGATCGTGAAGGCTGTGTTCGAGAACTTCGACCAGTTCCGGCGGATGCATCCGGCCTTGCGCAATCTCACCCCCGCCGAGATGTCCGGGCCCGGCAATACCGCACCGTTTCACGACGGAGCGCTGCGCTACTACCGGGAGCGGCATTGGCTCAAGCCATGATGGCCAGGTCCCGGCCGCCGGCCCTGGCATCCCTTCCGCTCGCGCGGCTCGAGCTGATGGCGGCGGCGGGGCGCGAGGTGGCGGCGGCGGAACGCGCGCTGGCGCGCCAGGGCTTCAATGTCGTCAGCCGCCTGCTGCGCGATGAAGGCCCGTTCTATGTCTGGGATCATTACCCGCGCGGCGATGTCTTCGACCTGCAGCATGGGGCGCAGTACTTCTATCACGCCCATGACGCGACCGAGCGTCTGGCGGGGGAGCATGGCCACTTTCACAGCTTCGTCAGACCGTCAGGCACGGGGAAGCTGCATCATCTCGTGGCCGTCTCGGTCGATCACGCGAGCCGGCCGATGCGGCTGTTCACGGTCAATGGCTGGGTGACGGAGGATAGCTGGATCGCGGCCCCGGCGGCGATCGCGCTGCTCGACCGCTTCGTGCTCGATGGTCCGCGGCCATCGCGCTGGGTCAACCGCTGGCTCGCAGCGCTGCTGCGCCTGTTTCGACCCCAGATCGAGCACCTGCTCCACCAGCGCGACGCAGCACTTGCCGCCTGGCAATCTCGCCATGCGGGCCAGGACGCCTTTGCCGCCCGCGAGCTCGAGATCCTCTCCGAGCTGGAGGTATCGACGGCCGCTCAGACCGATGCGGTGGCAAGGGCGCTGGCGCGGCCCGGACGCGGGCCGTGAGGGAACAATTCCCGGCGGAGAGGGCTTGATCTAGTCGCCGGCGCCTGGCCGGTGCCTCGTCGGGAGCCTGGCCCAATGACGACGATAAGCCTGGTCGTGCTGCAACCCCTGGTGGCCCTGATCGCCGGAATCCTGATTCTGCTGATTCCGCGGCTGCTTCAGGCCATCGTCGGCATCTATCTCATCATCGTCGGGGTGCTGGGCCTCTGGCCGCAGCTGCCGCAGCTGCTTCACTGAGCCGCCTCGGGAACCGATGCGGGCCGCCGGCGTTTTTCTGGCGGTGGGAAGGATAGATGCGTGTCCTCTCGGCAACGCTGTGTCTGCTGATCCTGGCGGCCTGCGCCAGCCCAGTGACTGCGCCTGCCCGCACCAGCCGCACGACGCCCGATGCCACGGCGGCGCCGGATAGCGGGGGGTACACGGTCGTCGTCACACCACCGACCAAAGTCACGACCTCGCCGCCGTGATGTAATGTGTGGAATCAGCCTGACCCCTCTGGAGCCCGCCCCTTGTCGCCCATCGCTGGCGAGCAGGCTGCGAAGTTTTTTGCGCCGGCTTCGTCAGCCGCGCTCGACCACGGCTTGATTCTTTGACGCAAAAGGAAGCGCCGCGGGCGTGGCCCGCGGCGCTTGCTGTTGGACCGGCCGGATTACTGGAACTCGGCGTAGTCCATGTAACCATCATAGCCGTTGGCGACCACATGGGCCCACCGGCCATTCACCGTGCCGACCACGGTCACCTGAGCACCCGGCGGCAGAGTAGCCACCAGCGAGCTGTTGGGGTCGGGGGCCACGTGGATCACGCCGCCATAGCCGTTCACGGCGCGGGTCGTCGCATTGTAGTAGGTCGTTGTCGACTGGTACTGATAGCTCGGCGTCGTCTGGTAGTAGGTCGGGGTCGACTGGTAGTAGGTCGGCGTCGACTGATAAGTCGGCGTCGTCTGGTAGTAAGTCGGCGTCGATTGGTACTGATAGGTCGGCGTGGTCTGATAGTAGGTCGGCGCCGGCTGGTAGTAGGTCGGCGAAGTCGACGGATAGATCGTGTAGTATGTCGTGCTCGGGGGCGAAGAGACATCGGCGAGCCGGACGTAGTCCGTATAGCCGTCGACGCCATTGCCCTGGACATGCGCCCAGCCGTTCGCTGTGCCGATCACCGTCACCCGCGAACCGCGCGGCAGCGTCGCGACGACTTGGCTGTCGACCGTTGGCCGCAACCGCACAATGGCTCCATCCGAGGTCACGGCCATATAGCGCACACCCTGACTCGGCACGGAGTAGTAGGTGGCGTAGCCATTGTTGTAGTTGTAGCCGTCGCTGTTGTACGCGTTATAGGCCGGGACCTTGTCGAGCTGGACGAAGTCCATATAGCCGTCGAGGCCGTCCACCATCACATGCCCCCAAGCCCCGCCATTGGCGGTCCCGATCACCGTTACGCGATGGCCGTGAGGCACGGTGGTCAGGATCTTGGCTTGCGCGTTCGGCGCCTCGCGCACATTGCCGTTGTCGGCACTGACCACCATCGGCTCGTTCATGCTGTCGCCGACCTGGGTGCTGGTCGTGCCAGGAGTGTCGCTCTGATTCTCGTTGATATTGTCGGCCAAAGCCGCGCTCGCGGCGAACATGCCGCCCATTAGCGCTGCGACCGTCAGGATCTTGCGCATTGTCTCTACTCCACAGGTCAACGCTGCCTGTGAAACGCGCGGCGGGCGGCAATGGATGCAAGGGCAAGCGTGATCTTTTGGCCACGATCAGGGAACCCCTTGGCGAGTCCATGTTTTACCCCCAGTAGCATCGCGGCTTATCCGCATGCCTTCCGACGGGAGGGAGAGAGACCATGGCTATGACCAGGAAGAGGCCGAAGAAATCGCCGCGCCGGCCCGCGGCGCGGCCAGCTTCGGCCCGCCGGCCGAGGTCAGCGAGGGCTAAGATCGCACGCAAGGCCGGCAAGGCGAAAAAAGCGGTTCGGCGCACGACGCGCAAGGCATCGACCGCGGCCCAGCGCCTGCGCAAGGAGACCCGGCGGATGGCGCGGAAGGTGAAACGGCGGGCGAGCAAGGTCGCCGATATGCTGCCCGATCTGCCGCGGCTGAGCGTCGAGCCCAGCGTGATGGTGAAGCGCACGATTCGCAAGGTTCGGGCAAGGCTCGGGGCCTGATCGCCAGATTACAGCGGAGGAGAGCGCCGCATCGATTGCGGGCGGGCATCTGATTTGCTCTAGTCGCAGCCATCATGGCTGCGACTCTCCTCGGTCCCGGCGATCCGGCGCCCTTCGAGCTTCACAACGAAGGCGGCGGGCGTGGCTGCCTGCTGATCTGCGATCACGCTTCCGCGGCGATTCCGGCCGCGCTCGGCGATCTGGGCCTCGATGCCGGACAGCGCCGGCGGCATATCGCCTGGGACATCGGCATCGCCGAGGTCACCCGTCGCCTGGCGGGCCGGCTCGATGCGCCGGCAGTACTCTCGGGGTATTCGCGTCTCGTCATCGACTGCAACCGCCGGCTCGATGACCCGACCTCCATCGCCCAGGAATCGGATGGTGTTCCGGTGCCGGGGAATCGGGGCCTCGATGCCGCGGCGCGGGCGGCGCGCGCGGCGGCCTGCTTCTGGCCCTATCACGAGGCGATCACCGCCCAGATCGGCCGCATGCGAGAGGCCGGTCGCCCGCCCGTTCTCATCTCCCTCCACAGCTTCACGCCGGTCATGCAGGGTTTCGAGCGGCCCTGGCATATCGGCGTGCTGTGGAACACGGACGGGCGCCTGGCGAAGCCGATCCTCGAGGGGCTCGGGCGCGACCCGGCCATCTGCGTCGGCGACAACAAACCCTATGACGGGCGCGCGGGGCGCGGCTATGGCGTGACCATGCATGGCGAGCGGGAGGGGCTGCCTCACGTGCTGCTGGAGCTGCGCCAGGATCTGATCGATACCCATCATGGAGCCGAGGCCTGGGCAGACCGCCTGGCCCGTCTGTTCGAGGACATGCTGGAATGAAGGAGCCGGCTTTCACCCTCGGCATCGAGGAGGAGTATCTGCTGGTCGATCGCGCGAGCCGCGATCTCGCCAGCGATCCGCCGGCGGAGATGCTGAGCGAATGCCAGGCGCGGCTGCCCGAACGGGTCAAGCCGGAGTTCCTCCGAGCGCAGATCGAGGTCGGGACTGGGGTCTGCGAAAGCCTCCCCCAGGCGCGTGCCGAGCTCGCCGAGCTGCGCCGGGTGGTCGCCGAAATCGCCGCTCACCACAACCTCGCCCCGATCGCCGCCGCCACCCATCCCTTCGCCCAATGGCTTCTCCAGAAAACCACTGACCGGGAGCGCTATATCGCGCTGGCCCGCGACTTTCAGGCGCCGGTGCGCCGCCTCGTCATCTGCGGCATGCATGTGCATATCGGCCTCGAGGATCCGGAGCTGCGGATCGATCTCATGGGCCAGATCGCCTATTTCCTGCCGCATCTGCTGGCGCTCAGCACCTCCTCGCCCTTCTGGGACGGCGAGGATACGGGCCTCAAATCCTATCGCATCGCCGTCTTCAACGAGGTGCCGCGCACCGGCCTGCCGGAGCTGTTCGACAGCTGGGGCGAGTTCCAGCGCCATCTCGCGGTGCTGGTGCGCGCCGGCCTCATCGAAGATGGCACCAAGCTCTGGTGGGATATCCGGCCGAGCGTGCGCTTTCCCACACTCGAGATGCGCATCCCCGATGTCTGCACGCGCCTGGATGACGGGATCGCGATCGCGGCGCTCTATCGCTGCCTGCTGCGCATGCTCTGGCGCCTCAAGCGCAGCAACCAGCGCTGGCGGCGCTACGCGGCGATGCTGGTGAACGAGAATCGCTGGCGCGCGCAGCGCTATGGCCTCGACGAAGGGCTGGTGGATTTCGGCAAAGGGGCGATCGTTCCCTATGCCGAGCTGCTAGAGGAGATGATCCAGCTGACGGCGGAAGACCAGGAGGTCTTCGGCTGCAAGCGCGAGGTGGCCGAGACACGTGCGATCCTG
>DATFRE010000476.1:0-5658 GCA_035263545.1 Dongiaceae bacterium | reverse complement strand
TGCCGCTGTGGTCCAGGCGGGCGAGGTGCTCGGCCTCGAAGGACCCGACGGCACCGATGCCCTGATCGACGGCGCCGCCCCGCGGCAGGCCGGCGGTGGCGGCGCCATCCTGGTCAAGGCCCGCAAGCCCCAGCAGCAGATGCGCGCCGATCCGCCCGTCATCGGCGCTGCGACCATTCGGCACGCGGCGATGGCGCGCTTCCGCGGTGTCGCCATCGAAGCCGGCGGCGTGCTGGTGATCGATGCGCCGAGCGTCGCCGCCGTCGCCGACGCCGCCGGGATGTTCGTCATCGGCATCGAGGGCCCGTGACGCCGCAGCCGCCCAGGATCGTCCTCATCGCCGGTGAACCCTCGGGCGATGTGCTGGGCGCACGGATGATGAGCGCCCTGCAGCGTGCCACCCAGGGCCGGGTGCGGCTGGAGGGGGTGGGCGGCGAGCAGATGATTGCGGCGGGTCTCACGAGCCGCATTCCCATGCAGGAGCTGAGCCATATGGGTCTCGTCGAGCTCCTGCCGCATCTGCCGCTGCTCCGCCGCCGGCTCCAGGAGACGGCGGCCTGGCTGCGCCAGGACCCGCCCGATGTGCTGGTCACCATCGATGCGCCCGGGTTCTGCCTGCGCCTGGCGCAGCGCCTGGGGACGACGAAGATCCCCCGGCTGCACTATGTCGCCCCCACGGTCTGGGCCTGGAAGCCGGGCCGGGCCGAGAGGATCGCGCGCCTCGTCGACCATCTTCTGGCGCTCCTGCCCTTCGAGCCGCCTTATTTCACCCGCCACGGCCTCGCCTGCACCTATGTCGGACATCCGGCGCTGGAAACCATGGCCGGCACGCCGCAGCCTGCCGCCTTTCGCGCCCGTTACGGCATTCCGCCGGAGGCGCCGGTGCTCTGCGTTCTTCCCGGCAGCCGCCGCTTCGAGCTGACCCGGCTTCTGGCACTCTTCGCCGAGACCGTGCGCCGCCTGTCGCCCCGCCATCCGGGGTTGCGGGTCATCCTGCCGACCGTTGCCGGCGTTGCCAGCCTCGCCGAGGCGGCCGCGCGCGATCTTGGTGTCCCCTGCACCGTCGTGATCGACCCGAAGGAGAAGCGCGACGCCTTTGCGGCCAGCGATGCCGCGCTCGCCGCCTCCGGCACCGTCGCGGTCGAGCTCGCCGTCACCGGCACGCCCGCGGTCATCGGCTATCGCGCCAATCCGCTCTCCGCCGCCATCGCCCGGCGCATGATCAAGGTCAAATATGCCTCCCTGATCAACCTGCTGCTCGACCGTCCCGCCACGCCCGAGTTCCTGCAGGAGGATTGCCGGCCGGAGAGGCTGGCCGGGGCCATCGACCGCCTGCTGGACGATCCTGCCGCCCGCGAGGCCCAGCGGGCCGCCTATCGCGAGGCCCTCGCCAAGCTCGCGGTGGAGGGGCTTCCCAGCGAGCGGGCCGCCGCGGTCGCGCTCTCCATGCTGGGTCGGACGCCCGGCTGAAGGGGCTCGCGCCAGCCCTGGCGCGGCTCTCGATCCAGATGAGCTTTACGCAGTCTTAATCAGCGCCAGCGAAAGTGTTAACGGGGGTTTGGATTTGCTTTCGATGCTTGCCCACTGACGCTCCGTCGGAGCGGCCGAATGCAGCGCTATTGCGCCAAGCTCCGACATTGCTGCCACAGCGGGAAAAATCTACCTCAAGGGACGCCGAGGGCTCCACCGCTGCCGATCCCTCCATCGGCGGAATCGCCAAGGCATTCAATTCCGCCGCCGCGCCGAACGCCACATTGCTCAACCTCGTCGCGCGTCAGATACTCGTCATCCTGCTCGACAAGAATATTATCTTGGAGCTTAAGCTAATACTGTCCTGGATACTTCTTTGTGTTCTGTGTTTTAGCGTCATATCCCTGATATTCGTCATAAACGCCATAGGCGCGATCATCCGGAACTGGACGCTGGATACGGACCGATATCTCATCTCGGTCGTATTCGTCCTGCTCATGGTGATGCTCTCGACACTGTGGTTCGCCCGGGTGTCGAGGTCGGCCCGCGCCCTGGCGACCATACGCCGCCTCGAGCCCGTCACGAAGACCCGCAGGCTCCGCAATCGGGCCACCGCCGTGGATCAGGCGGGATGACCGTCCCGTCGACGCCGGGAGCAGAAGCGACCTGCCTGGCCTTTGTCAGCGGGAAGGGCGGCGTCGGCAAGACCTTCCTCGTGGCAAATATGGGGCGGGCGATCGCCACCAGTCGCAAGACGATTCTCATCGATCTCGATTTGCAGAATCAGGGCCTGAGCGGTCTCCTGAGCAGCTACCTGGCGGACGATGTCGTCAACGCGGCGGACGACATCATCTTCGCCACCGGCGCGGAATCCGACAAGACACTGATCCGCATCGCCGGGAATCTGTGGTTCATCCCGGCCTTCTCGCCGTCAGCGCCCCGCGGCAGCTTCGCCAATACGCTGCAGGTCGGGGATCTGGCGATGAAGCTGCGCGAGAGAGTGGAATACCTCCGGACCAAATATGGCGCGGAGGTGGTGATACTGGACTGCCATGGCGGACTCGACAACATAAGCTTCGGCGCGTTCATCTATTCGGACGTGACATTCGTCGTCACCGAGGTCGACAAGGTGACGTTCAATGGCACCTTGGAGCTGATGGATTTCTATTTCGAGAGCGCCGTCGCACAGAGTGAGCAATCTAGGGAAGCCGGGCAGCCCTGCCAGAAGAGCGCAGGCGAGCACACTAGCATCCAGTCGATCGCCAGACAGTTCGAGGAGAACAAGCTATACTTTCTCGTCAACAGGGTCCGCTACAGATTGGACAGCAAGATCCTCCGCAAGACGCTGGAGGACGAGCTGTTCAAGAATTTCGGCCACCTGCGGAAAATGCTCTGCGGCCTCGCATTCCTGCCATCGGATACGCTGGCCGCCAGGAGCTTCTCCGATTACCCGTTTTATCTGGAGCTGCTACCCGAATCGATCCTGTCGCAGAAGATATTTCAGATCTGCCGCGAAGTTCCTGGTGGCAACTTTCAATTGCGGCAGCCGAGTATGCTGAGTCTATACAATGTCTTTGAAAGAAAATCTGATAAATTCCTTGATAGATATATAGGTTCACCCGATGAGGATCGGAGTAACCGCGTGTTCTCCTATACGGCGTGGTCGCATATCCTGCTCTTCGTCTTCATTGGGGCTCTGCTGTTTGTAACCTCTCACAACACGGTGGCTGCCAAGGCGGTTTCGGCAGATTTCAATCCGGAGTCGAATCCCCTTACGGCGGTCGCGACCTTCTTTCTCGGCATCCTGTTCTTCTATTTTGCGATGTTCGACCGCCAGGTCAGCAGCTTTTACCGGGACCAGATGCGCTATGAGGTCCGCCTTTTCAGGAGGACGCGACGATACGCGCGGACCCTCTGTTCGCGGTGAATTTTCTGAGGCTCTTCTTCCTCAGAATCATCACGATGCTATGGGCGATCATGTTTTATATATCGGCCATAACCTATGTCGGGGTAAGCGTCGTCTTCATCGGGATGGCGGTATTCAAATAGGATTCCGGATCGCGATGCGCGGAACGGGCCTGAGCCAGGCCCGCCGCTAGGCCGGCTCGACCGGCGGTGCGATCCGCTGCCAGTGCCGGCGCAGCTCCCGGTCCACGAGAAGGGCGGCCTCCAGGGCGCGCCGGCCGTCTTCGCCGGTGACCAGCGGCGGCTCTCCCGTGCGCACGGCGGCGAGGAAGGAGGCGATCTCCGCCTCCAGAGCGTCGACCGGCGGGTAGACGCTTTCCTCGAGGCTGACCGCAGGCTTGCCCGGCGGGACCGAGGGATCGTGACGGAACACGCCGATGCGCCGTTTGATGAAGTCGACGGAGGTGCAGCTGTCTTTCTGAAAGATCCGCATCTTGCGCTCGTTCCTGAGGCTGACGCGGCTTGCCGTCAGATCGGCGACGCAGCCGCTTTGGAACTGGATGCGGCAGCTCACCATGTCGTCGGCGGTGGTGATCACCGGCGCGCCGATGGCATGGACCCATTCGATCGGCGATTTCACCAGGCTCATGATCAAGTCGAGATCATGGATCATGAGGTCGAGCACGGCGCTGACAGCCTCGCCGCGGGGAGCGAAGAGCCCGATCCGTGTCGCCTGGATGAAGAGGGGACGGTCGACCAGTTTGGCGAGCGGCGCGCCCACGGCGGAGAAGCGCTCGATATGGCCCACCTGCAGAATCCTTCCGCGATCGCGCGCGAGATCGACCAGCCGGGCGGCATCTGCCAGCGTCTCGGTGATCGGCTTTTCGACCAGGACATGGGCGCCATGCTCGATGAAGTCGCGGGCGACCTCGAAATGGCTCGTCGGCGGTGTGGCAATGCTGACCGCATCGACGGAGCCGAGGAGGGGCCGGTGATCTGAGAGCGCCTCGACCCCGTGCTGGCCGGCAATCATCTGGGCGCGCGCCGGGTCGCTGTCCACCACCGCGACGAGACGGGAGCCTTCGAGCCTTGCATATTTGCCGGCGTGATGCTGGCCGAAATGGCCGACGCCGATCACGGCAGTCCTCAGCTCTCTCACGATCCTTTGAGCGTCCCGTATTTTGACGTCGTCGCCCGGGCCGGCGTGGTAGCGGCCGGCGGGCAAGACCCTATACAATGGGGCCATCCGCTCCGCAATCGAGGATCATGCCATGAGCCAGACCGCTACGCGCCCGGCTGCCGAGAAACTGTCCAGCGCTGGGCAGCAACTCCTGCATACGATGATCCGGGTCTTCGATCTCAACAAGTCGATCGACTTCTACACCCGTCATCTCGGCATGAAGCTGCTGCGCCGGAAGGATTATCCGACCGGGGAGTTCACCCTCGCCTTTGTCGGCTATGGCGACGAAGCGGACCACTCGGTGATCGAGTTGACCCACAACTGGGGCCAGAAGGAGCCCTACGCGATCGGCACGGGCTTCGGCCATCTCGCCGTTTCGGTCACCGATATCTATGCCACCTGCGAGACCCTGGCCAAGGAAGGCATCAAGATCCCGCGTCCGCCGGGCCCGATGAAGCATGGCGGCAGCGTCATCGCCTTCATCGAGGATCCGGACGGCTACAAGATTGAGCTGATCGAGCGCAAGCCGGGCGGCTGAGCCGGGCCTTGAAGCCCTCGGCCCATCGGACCTCCAAGTCTCAGGCGATGTGGATCTGTGCGTTCGTGGCAGCGCCGTGGAAGTTGAAGTCGGCTGCGGAGAGGCTGGCCAGTTTCACGCCTATCAAGGTGACGGTGTCGGACCCGTCATAAGTGATCACCACCGCCGAGCCGACCTGGGTCATGTGGCTGCTGAGCGCGGCATAGTTGGGGAAGAGCGTGGCGGCGAAATCGATGATGTCGTGGCCGCTGCCGGTCGGCGTGAAATCGGTAATCGCATCGATTCCGAAACTGGCATTGAAATAGAAGATATCCGCGCCCTGGTTGCCGGTGAGGCTGTCCGATCCCGGCCCTCCGTTCAGAACATCGTTCCCGCCGAGGCCGGTAAGGACATTGGGGCCGCTGTTGCCGGCGAGGGAATCGTTGTAGGCCGAGCCGGTGAGATTCTCGAAGTTGAAGAAGGTGTCGGTTCCCATCGCGCCATTGCTCTGGGGCGAACCCTGGAGGCTGAGATTCACAATGACGCCGCCGGTGGCATTGGCATAGCTGAGAGTGTCGACCCCGTC
>DATFRE010000475.1:0-2088 GCA_035263545.1 Dongiaceae bacterium | reverse complement strand
CCTTGCCCAGGCGATCCGCCCGGCAAGGCATTGGTCATCGAGCCAGGTGGGCTCGTATTCGGCGATCCGCGCCGGAAGGATCTCGCTCTCCCAGGCGCCGGCGGGTGCCTCGAAGCCCTCGAGCTGTGCGGCGACCACCTCGACCGCATCGGGTCCCTGCATGCGCGCTTCCGCGGTCACCCGCTGCCAGGCAAAGAGGAAGCGCAGGAAATCGCGCGCCGCCACGGGCTCGATCTCGGCCCGCAGACGCTTGACCGTGTAGGTGTGGATGCGAGCCAGCAGGCGGCGCTCGCACCATTCATCGCCATTGGCCCCCGGGGTGAAGCGGCCGCGGAGCGCGAAGCCCTCGCTCTCCAGCGCCGCCATGGCGGCGGCGATCTCCGTCGCCTCGAAGCCCAGCGGTGCGGCCAGGATTTCCGCGGTCACCGGTCCCAGGCCTTCGAGCCGGCTGCGCAGGATCTCGACCAGGGCCACCTCGGCGGTCCAAGTTGTCGCCGCATGGGCGGGGGGTGCTGCGATGACGGGCTCGAGCGCGGCATCGGGGAAAAGCGCAAGGAATTGCGGCAGGCGCTCGGCCGCGACCCAGAACGAGGCGCCGGTGACGCGGAGCTCCGTCGCACGCTGGCTCCTCGCCAGCTCCGCCAGCAGGCTTTGCCAGCCCGGGCCGGCCGCAGCTTCCGCGGGCGTGATGAAGCCGAGCAGGACCAGGGCATCGTGGAGCTCGTCCACAGTCGTCGCCTCGGGCCAGGCCTCGCCGCGCAGGCGCTGGATCGCCTCGGGATCGAGACGGCCGAGATCGGCGGCGGTCTCCGGCGCCAGCCAGCGCCGGCCCATCACCGCCTGGGTGCGCCGCTCCTCGAGCGGTGCGTCGTCCAGATAGGCGTAGGGCCGCGCCGCGAGCACTTCGAGAGCCAAAGGCGAGGGCTGCGTCAGATCGCGGGTCAGCATCCGGATGGTCCCGGATTCGAGCCCGGCCAGAAGCTGCTCGAGCCCCCGGATATCCATCGCGTCCTCGAGGCAGTCGGCGATGGTCTGGTTGACCAAGGGATGGTCGGGGATCTCGGGATCGCCGGGCAGATTCTCCGCGCAGGCGATCTGGTCGGGGAAGACCCAGCCCATCAGGTCCTCGGCCGCCATGCGGGTGAGCTGCGGGGCGACCTTCGTGCCGCCGCGCATCCGCGGCAAAGCGAGCGCCACGCTGGCGACCCAGCGCCAGCGGGTGGCGAACATCGGCGCATCGAGCAGCGCCTGCGTCAACACCTCGCGCACGCTGGCCGAGTTCAGGTAGTGCTGGACATCGGCGAGATCGAAGCTATGGGCCGTGGTCAGGGAGAGGATGATGTTGTCCTCGGTGGCGGCGGCCTGGAGCTCGAAGTTGAACTTGCGGCAGAAGCGCTTGCGCAGCGCGAGACCCCAGGCGCGGTTGAGGCGGCTGCCATAGGGCGAATGGATGACGAGCTGCATCCCGCCGGCCTCGTCGAAAAAGCGCTCGATGACCAGGGTCTGCTGGGTCGGTAGCGAGCCGAGGGCGGCCCGGCCCGCGGCCAGATATTCGATAATCTGACGGCCGGCGGGCTCGCCGATCCCCGGCTGGTCCGCCATCCATTGCAGCGCCGTCGCGGGATCGCGCGCCAGGCGCTGGTCGAGCCCGGCACGCAGCCGCGACACCGAGCGCGACAGCTCGTCGCTGCGTCCCGGCGCCTCGCCGAGCCAGAAGGGGATCGTCGGCGCCATGCCATGGGCATCCTCGACCCGGACCGTGCCGCGCTCGACCCGCTGGATGCGATAGGATTTGTTGCCGAGCTGGAAGATATCGCCGCCCATGCTCTCCACGGCGAAGTCCTCGTTCACCGTGCCGATGATCTGGTTCTCCGGCTCCAGGAGCACCTGGTAATCGGCGGTGTCGGGGATCGTCCCCCCGGCGGTGATCGCGGTCAGGCGCGATCCGCGCCGCCCGCGCAGCATGCCATGCAGGGCATCCTGGTGGATGAGCGCGCCGCGCCGGCCGCGCCTCGTGCTGAATCCTTCGGCCAGGATGGCGACGACAGCATCGAAATCCTCGCGGGCGAGGTTCCGATAGGGCCAGGC
>DATFRE010000474.1:0-2749 GCA_035263545.1 Dongiaceae bacterium | reverse complement strand
ACATGGATATCGGCCAGGTAACGGTCGAGATCGTCGCCTTCGTTATGGGAGCGGCTGGCGAGCACGATCACGCCATCCGCCGGCTTCGGCCGCGCGGTGATGGGCTGGCGCGCTTCGCCGACCGCGAAGCTGGCACCCTGGGCGCCACCGGCATAGGTCGTGCCGAGCGCCGGCAGATGCACCACGCCCAGGACCGGCCGCCCTTTCTCGATCAGCGCGATATTGACGGTGAACTCGCCGCTGCCATGGAGGAACTCCCGCGTGCCGTCGAGGGGATCGATGAGGAAGAAGGGTGCCTCTGTATCGATCTGCGGCACGCCGCCATGGGCGACGGCCTCTTCCGCCACGCAGGGGATCTCCGGGGCCAGAGCCTGGAGCGCAGGCAAAATGATCGCCTCCGCCGCCTCATCGGCCGCGGTCACCGGGGTGCGGTCTTTCTTGAGCCGTGCCTCGACGCCGGGATGGTAGTGGCGAAGGATCTCGCGGCCGGCCTCCTCGGCGATGCGGCCGATGGCAGCGAGAAGCTCGCCGGCTCCGGCACCGGCATCGAATTGTCCCATGACGGATCCATGTGTGTGTTGGCGGCCAGATGGCGCGGATCATAGGCGCGGGGCGGCGGCGGACAACAGGCAATTTCGCCCGCATCTTCGCGCCGCCTGGCATAGCCTTTGGGGAAGGAGACGCGCCCATCACGCGGTGCGGCCAGCGCTCCCCGGCAGAGCGAGCACGACCGACATGGCGAGGGCGTAGATCCCCACGCCGGCGATCCAGACGAGTCCATTCCAGCCCGGCTGCGACAAGGCATAGATCCAGCTGAAGGCAAGGGGGCCGAAGATCGCCCCCAGGCTCCAGAGGCTGCCGGCGACGCCCTGCAGCTCGCCCTGGCGCGCGGGATCGACGGCCTTGGTCTGCAGCGATTTGAGGGCGGGCAGGCCGACCCCGCCGAAGGCGAGGAGCGCTATCGCCGCGAAGGCGATCCAGCCCGCATGCGCGAAAGCGAAGACGAGCAGGGTGACCGCCTCGCAGCCGAGGCCGAGGAGCAGCGTGCCGCGTTCGCCGAGCCGGGCTGTGACCGGACCGATGGCGAAAGCCTGCGCCAGGATGACGAGCCCACCGAACATGGCCAAGGAAAGGCCGACCTCGGTCTCGGTCCAGCCGAAGCGATCCTCGACGAAGAGCACCCAAATGGTGCCGTAGGTCTGGCCGCCGAGACTGATGAGTGAGAACACCACGAGCAGCGGAACGAGCGCCCGGAAGGTGAGCGCCCAGCCAAGCGGCACCAGCGGGTTCACCACGCGCCAGTCGATCAGCTTCCCGTCGGCCGGGTTCTGGGCGATCGGCTTCCGCTGGGGCCGATGCGATTCCGGCAGGACGAACAAGACGATCGCGAGGTTGAGGCCGTTCAGCGCGGCGGCGAAGATGAAAGGGTCGCGCACCCAGATATCGCCGAGCACGCCGCCGATGACCGGGCCCATGACGAAGCCGGCGCCGAAGAAGGCCTGGGACAGGCCGAAGCGGCGCGCGCGCTGGGCTTCGGGCGTGATGTCGGTGATATAGGCGGTGGCGATCGCCGTGTTCGCCGAGGTCAGCCCGGCCATGGCGCGGCCGGCGAACAGCAGCCACAGATAGGGCGTGAAGGCCATTATGAGATAGTCGATGGTCGAGCCGGCGAGGGACAGGAGCAGCACCGGCCGCCGGCCGTAGCGGTCCGACAGGACGCCGAGCATCGGCGTGAAGACGAACTGCGTGAAGGCGTAGAGGGCCAGCATCGCCCCGAACAGTACCGATATCTCGCTCTGCCCGGTCAGGGCGCGAAGCAGGCTCGGCAGCGTCGGGAACATCAGCGCATAGCCCGCCGCATCGAGGAGGACGGTGGCGAGGATCACGGCGAGGGGCCGGTTCATGGGCCCGGCCGATCCGAGGCGCGAAGGAAAGGGATCATGCGTGATCTATCAGAATCTGTAGTCGAGGCCGAGGGAGAGGGTCTGGGCGAGGGTGTTTCCGGTGGGGGGCGTGATGTGGTAGGCGGCTTCCAGCGCCAGCACGTTGGTGAGCTGGGCGGTGATCCCGCCGCCGATGGTGAGGTTGTTGCGCTGGGGCAGGAGGCCGCTGATGATGAAGGTGCCGCCGCCGACGGAGACCGTGCTGGGTGGGGTCGTGCCGAGTGTCTCGTAGCTGTAGGCGATGTCGGCCTCCGGCGTCAGCACGGTGCCGTCGCCGGTGGTGAAGGTCTTGGCGGCGGTGATGGCGGCGAAGGGCCTGAGCGAGTTGGCGCTGTTGGAGTTGACGTTGAGATTGAAACCAGGCGCGCCGCTCTCGCTCGCACTGGTGTGGGAAACATGGGCATAGATGAGCCCGACGGCCGGCAGCAAGGTGAAGCCGCCCATGTTCAGCTTCGCGCTCGCCTGGAGTGCCGCCGTCGCCTCCTGGCCGTTGTAATTGGAGGATGCGGTCTGGCCGAGGAGCGGGAAGGGGCGGTTGGCGCTGTAGAAGTCATAGCCATAGCCGGCGGTCGCATCGATGGCGAGATTGCCGATGGCGTAGCTGCCATAGACGGAAAGCCGCGGGGTATCGATGGTGTCGTAGCTGCCGGTGTCTTCGCTCACAATGGTGTGGAGATATCCCAGCGCGATGCCGCCGGTGAGGTTCTGGGCGAGCACGCGGTCGAGGCCCATGAGGAAGCCGCCGGCCTGGGTGGCGAAGCCGGGGATGTTGCCGCTGCCCGTCAGATTGTTGAAGCTGCCGATGC
>DATFRE010000473.1:0-8007 GCA_035263545.1 Dongiaceae bacterium | reverse complement strand
ATCGATGCCGAGGGATTCCGCGAGCAGATCCTGAGCGTCACCGTGCCGATCAATCCCAGCTTTCCGGTGACGGTCCCGACCGTGCTGCTGCGGCGAAACCCGATCCGGATTCAGGGCCGCGTTGTCGCCCTCGATACCGGCAATCCCATCGCGCCAGCGGCGATCATCATGCTCGACACCACGCCGCTGCCGCCACCGCGTCACGCGATCCTCTTCGATAGCCCCCTCTGGCGCGATCACGCCGCTGCCATCGGCGTGCAGGGCCAGGGCCTGACGCCGGTCGCCTCGCCCGTGCTGATCAAGACCGTCACCGCCGATGCCGATGCCGGGGCCACGATGCTGATCCTCGATGACCGGCAGGGCCTGGGCCCCGGCCAGGTGCTGCGCATCGGGGCTGCCGGCGCCTATGGTTTCGCCGAGATCGCGACCCTGGCGGCCCAGCCCGGTGGCGTGAACCTGGTTTCGCCGCTCGCGCGTTCAGCGCGGAACAACGATGCCGCGGTGCCCTTCGCTCTTGGCGCACTCATGGGATCGGCGGCGAAGTTCGTCGATGCGGGCTTTGCCGGCGAGAGCATCGTCATTCTCGACGCAGTGCCTGCCGGTGACGTCATCGTCATCACCGATCCGCCAGGCGTGCGCGAATACCACAACCTCGGAGCGATCACCAATGCCGAGGGCTACTACGCCCTGGACGGCATTGCCCGCCTCGCCGCCCTGCCGCTGCAGGCAAGCGCCGCCGCATTCATCACGGCCAAGACGAACTGGTCGGTCGACTGGAGCCGCACGCCCAACCTCCTGGACTGGCGGCTGCACCCATGACCCATCCCGGCTCGAAGACAGGAAGGAAGCCGACATGCCAGACTATCTAGCCCCCGGCGTCTATACCGAAGAATACGATTCGACGCCGTCCATCGAGGGTGTCAGCACCAGCATCGCCGGATTCGTCGGCGCCACCCAGCGCGGCCCCACGACGGGCCTTCCCGTGCTGATCACCAGCCCGCTGGACTTCCAGCGGCGCTTCGGCGGGCCGTTCGATTTCGGACCCAGCTGGGCCGGCGTCGACGAGCTGCCCTATGGCGTCGCCGGCTTCTTCGCCAATCAGGGGCAGCTCCTCTATGTCAGCCGCGTCGCCCATAACGACGCCAAGGCGGCCTCGGGGCAGCTCCAGGGCGGTCTGGTCACGCGCCTGAAGCCCGGCGCGGATGCGCCGGTCGGCGGCACCATCATCCGGCCGGTCACGCTGCGCGGCCTTGCCGACGGAACCGGAATCACCCTCACCATGACCCTGAACGGGGTCACCTTCACCTCGAATTCGGTCAAGGTCAAAGTGGGAGGAATCAACCGCGACACCGGCGAGGTGACGGTGGACGCGGCGCTGACCATCACACCGTCGGGCACCCGGACCGCATTCCTCGCCAGCGCGACGGCGGTCACCACCAATGTCATCGGCATCGATGCCGGTGGCGCCATCCAGACAGGTGCGACGCCGCGGCCCAATACCTTCATCATGAGCGCCGCCGATCCGGGAAGCTGGGGCGGCTCGATCGTCGTGCAGGCCAGTGCCGCCAATGGCGGGCGAGGCGAATATGCCGCCTCCGTCGTTTCCGCCGCCAATGCCAGCCAGATCCAGTTGAAGTCGACTGCGGGGTTCTACGCCAATGCCTGGGTCGAGATCGACCGCGGCAGCGGATCTAAGTTCTATCGCCGGGTGACGGCCGTCGCCGGGAACATCATCACCGTCTTCGGGCCGGCGGTGGGCGATCCGGAGCTGAAGCCCGTCGCGCCCGCGACCGTCACCGTCTTCACCGTCTGCGAGTTCAACCTGACCGCGACCTGGGGACCGGTTACCGAGAGGTATTCCGGCCTGACCCTGGCGCAGGTGACGGGAAAATATGTGCTCGACGTCATCAATGGCAGCTCGAACCTGCTGCAGATCAGCGCCCTGCCAGCGGACACCCATCCCTTCCTCTTCCCCTCCGGCGCCGACGGCCTCGACCTGACCTTCACCGTCGCCGGTATCGACGGCACCGTGCCGACGGCTCTCGACATGATCGGCACCGATGGCGGCCCGGGCAAGCGCAGCGGCCTCAAGGCGCTCGAGGATATCGAGCAGATCAGCATCATCGCCGCCCCCGGCTGGGGTGACCTCGCGGTGCAACAGGCGATGATCGATCAATGCGAGCGGCTGAAATACCGCTTCGCCATCCTCGATCCGCGACCCAAGGCCAGCAACCAGCCGCCGGACATGAACGACATCCAGGCGCAGCGGCTGCAGTTCGACACCAAATACGCCGCCATCTACTACCCGCGAGTCACCGTGCTGGACCTCAACGGCAACTCCAAGCCCGTCGGGCCCAGCCCCTTCATGGCCGGCATCTATGCCCGGGTCGACAACAGCCGCGGCGTCTTCAAGGCGCCGGCCAATGAGGTGATCTCGGGCATCCTCGACTACGAGATCATCCTCAACAAGGCGGATCAGGAGATCCTCAATCCGGAGCCCAACAACATCAACGTGCTGCGTGATTTCCGCCAGGACGGAAGGGGCCTCAGGGTCTATGGCGCCCGCAGCATTACCAGCATCAACGAGTGGAAATACGTGCCGGTGCGCCGGCTCTTCATCTTCCTCGAGGCTTCCCTGGACCGGGGGCTGCAACCCCTGGTGATGGAGCCCAACGGACCGGAGCTCTGGGCCTCGGTCATCGATGCCATCGATGGCTTCCTCACCCGCGTCTGGCTCGATGGCGCCCTGGTCGGCACCAAGAAGGAGGAGGCCTTCTTCGTCCGCTGCGGTCTCGGCGACACAATGGTGCAGGACGATCTCGACAACGGCCGCCTGATCGTTCTGGTCGGGGTCGCGGCCGTGAAGCCCGCCGAGTTCGTCATCCTCCGCATCGGCCAATGGGCCGGCGGGTCCTCCGTAACCGAATCCTGACCTCCCGAGGAGATAACCCATGGCCACTGCCGAGCGCGTCGATCCCCTCCGGGGTTACAACTTCAAGGTCGAGCTCAACGGCATCACCGCCGCGGCCTTCCGCGAATGCACGGGCCTCACCCAGGAGACCGACCCGGTGGAATACCGGGAGGGCAATGAGCGGCATCTCAATGTCCGCAAGCTCCGGGGCCTGAACAAAGTGCCCAACATCGTGCTGAAGCGCGGCATCACGCCGGACACCCAACTCTACGAATGGTACCGCCTGATCCTGAACGGCACCGATGCGCGCCGCGACGGGGCCGTCACCCTCACCAACGAGGATCAGCAGGCCGTCCATCGCTGGGCCTTCAAGGCCGGATGGATCTGCAAATGGGAGGGCCCCACCCTCAACGCCACTTCGAACGACGTGGCCATCGAGACGATCGAGATCTGCGTCGAGCGGGTCGAGATGGTGAGCTGACGCCGGGACATCGCCCTCCATGGTCACGCGCCTCGCCCCCGGGCTCTATATCGAGCCGCCGGCGCCCGCACCGGGCCCCATCCCGGCGGTGCCGATGGATGTCCCGGCCTTCATCGGCATCGCCGAGCGCGGCCCGACGGACCAAGCCGTGGTGGTCGAAGGATGGCGCGCCTTCGTCGACGGCTTCGGCGGCTTCCTGCCCAATGCCTATCTCGCCTATGCGGTACGCGGCTTCTTCGAGAATGGTGGGCGCCGCGCCCAGATCGTGCGCGTGGCAGCTCCGCCGGTGGCGACGGCCCTCGACACGGGTGCGGCGCAGCCGAGCGATCGCCTCAGCTCCATCGTGCTGTCCGGCAACCACTTCGCCGCGGGTGCGCTCGTCACCATGACCCAGCATGTCGGCTCGATGACGGCAGGTGCCGAGCCGGCGGACCGGCTGAGCTCGATCCTCGCCGATATTCGCGGCTTTGCGACCGGCGATCTCGCCGCCGTCTCCCAGGCCGGCGGGCCGGTCACCTTCCACCGCGTCCAGGCGATCTCGGCGCCAGCCAAGCAATTGACCTGGGATCAGCCGCTGGACGCCACGCTCGACCTGACCCAGCCGATCGCCGTCTCCGCCGATCGAGCCGATCGGCGCATCCTGGATAGCGTCGCCGGCGCAACACTGTTCTGGCGCCACGCCCTGGATTCGCGTTTCGACCTCGCCTTGCCCATCAGCTTCGCCGCCGGGGCCAACGCCGGCAGCGGCATCCTCTCCGACGAATCCGGCCGGCCGGCGCTGCTGGTGAGTGCCGCGAGCCCCGGCGTCTGGAGCGATGACGTGGTGGTCCGGGTCGTGCGCATGACCGCGGCCAATACCAGCTCCATCGCCCGCGCCGCTCCCGATACCGCCGGGACGCTGACGGTGGCGAACGCGGTCGCGATCGCCGTCGGCGCGACCGTGGAAGTGTCCCAGGCGGGAGTCGCCGGCAAGGCCCGGCGCCGGGTGACGGCGAGCGATGCCCGCAGCCGGCTCCTCACCTTCGATGCGGCGCTCCCCGCCGGCTACAGCCTCGTCGACGCCGCAAACGGAACGCGGCCAATCGCCCTGGCCCATCTCGCTTTCGGCCTTTCCGTTTTCGTCTCGGGCCGGCTGACGGAGGTCTTCACCAAGCTCGTGATGCCGGAAGCCGATGAATCCCCGGTCAATACCGGCTCGCAGTTCATCCGCATCTCCCGGCTGCCCTCGACCACCGCCTATCCGCTGCCCGATCCGCAGGCCGCCACCCTCACCGAGGGCGCGATCCGCCTCTCCGGCGGGCGCGATGGCATCGCCATGCTGACGCCTACGGATTTCATCGGTGATTTCGGCGCACCGGTCCGCCGCGGCATCCGCGTCTTCGAGCTGATCGACGAGCCTGCCTCGCTGCTGGTCCCGGACATCATGCTTCAGCCGGTGGCCGCGGTGGAGACGGCGCCGGTTCCCCCGCCGGTGCCGGACCCCTGCCTGCCAGCGCCGGCCGTCGATCCCGTCGCCGAACCGCCGCCGCCGGAGCCGGTGGAGAGCACGCCCAGCCTCGGCCTTGCCGGCATCGCCCAGGTGCAAGCGGCGATGGTGGCGCATTGCGAAGGGCGAGCCGATCGCGTCGCCATCCTCGATTCCCCGCTCTTCACCGACCGCCCTGACCCGCTGGATATCGAAGCGGTCATCGCCTGGCGCCAGAGCTTCGATACCAGCTACGGCGCTTTCTATTATCCCTGGATCTCGGTCTATGACCCGCTCTCCACCGGCGCCAGCGTCTTGCGCGACCTGCCGCCGAGCGGCCATGTCGCGGGGCTCTGGGCCCAGAGCGAGCTGCAACTGGGCGTACAGAAGGCACCGGCTAATATGCTGCTCGGCTGGGCCCAGGCGCTGACCGAGGATCCCGACCGGAACCTGCAGGCGATCCTGAACCCCTTGGGCATCAACTGCTTCCGGCGCTTCAGCGGCCGGGGCCTGCGCCTCTACGGCGCGCGTACGCTTTCGAGCGATTCCAACTGGCGCTATGTCAGCGTCCGCCGGCTCCTAATCCAGCTCCGCAAATCCCTCGCCCGGGCGCTTGCCTGGTCCGTCTTCGAGCCCAACAACGCCCGGCTCCAGCACACTCTGGTCGCGCTGATCGAGACCTTCCTCGAGACCATGTGGGAGCGGGGCGCGCTCTCGGGCAACACTGCCGATGACGCCTTCTACGTCACGCTCTATCCGGGTGGCGATGGGCCCGCCCTGGCGGCTGAGGGCCAGCTCGTCATCGAGATCGGCGTCGCCCCCGTGATTCCTGCCGAGTTCGTCGTGCTGCGCATCGGAAAGACGGAAGACGGGCTCTCGATCGCAGAGGTTCCGCCGCCGCCGGGGAGCGACTGATGGCCGTCGGCGACCGCATCGATCCCGTGAAGGGCTACAACTTCACCATCAGCCTGGTAGACAGCGCGAGTACGGCCGCGACCATCCAGCTTACCGTCGGCCTGCCGCCCCAGGGCGGCTTCTGTGAATGCAGCGGCATCGAGCTCACGATGCAGCCCGAGGAATATCGCGAGGGCGGCAATAACGGCACCGTCCTCAAATTCCCTTCCCGGGCGGCCTGGACGAACCTGCGCCTGAAGCGCGGCGTGGTCACCTCGCCCGACCTCTGGCAGTGGCACAGCGACTTCATCGACGGTCATGGCAAGCGCCGCGACGGGGTCATCACCCTGATGGACGATCTGGGAAACGGCATCCGCAGCTGGCGCTTCACGCGCGGTCTGCCGGTGAAATGGACCGGGCCCTCGCTCAACGCCATGCAGGCCCAGATCGCGGTGGAGGAGATCGAGATCGCCCATGAAGGCCTGCGGCAGTCCGGAAGCAGCTCGCTGTTCGGCGCCATCGGCAGCCTGTTCTGACGGAGGAGAAGCATGGACGTCGTCATCGATGAGGTCGCAAGCCGCGTCAATGTCGCCGATGGCGAGGCGCTGCTGACGCCGGCACTGCTGCGCAAGATCGTCGAATCCGTCATGGCGCAGGTGAAGCGCGAGGATCGCCAGCGCAAGCAGGCCGATGCGGATACCAAGTACCGCCAGCGCGCCAGCGACGATCCCAGCCACGGAGAGTGAACGATGCAGTGGCTGGCCAAGGCGCAGTTCACCAGGCTGAAGGCGGATGGCACGCCGACCGGGGCGCCCTTCGACGTGCTGTACAACCCCACCGAATACACCCTCAGCAAGGCCAACCAGATCGCCGAGATCAATATCCCGGGCCTCGATTCACCGATCCTGCAGTTCGTCCGAGGGCAGACGGAGACGCTGAGCGTCGATCTTTTCTTCGACTCGACCGATTCCGGCACCGATGCCAATGCCACCCCGGTCACGCAGCAGACCGACAAGTTCTATCAGCTGATCAAGATCGAGCAGGGGACCCACGCCCCGCCGGTGGTCTTCTTCTCCTGGGGCGGCAGCGCCTTTCCGGGTCAGCGCAGCTATAGCGAGCTGGCAAGCCAGCAGCGCTTCGGATTCAAATGCATCGTCGAGAGCGTGCGCCAGCGCTTCACCTTGTTCAGCTCGCTGGGCGTGCCGCTGCGCGCGACCCTCAGCCTGATGCTCAAGGAGTACAAAACCCTCTCCGAGCAGATTGCCGAGCTCAACCTCCAGTCTCCGGACCATACCCGCGCCCATGTGGTGCAGGAGGGCGAGACGATCTCGCGCATCGCCGACCAGGTCTATAACGATCCGGCGCAGTGGCGGCTCATCGCCGATGCCAACGCCATCGACGATCCGCTCGCCCTTGCACCGGGCACCGTCCTCCAGATTCCGCCGGCGAGCTGAGCCATGGCAAGCGCCAGCGATCCCATCCCCCTCTATGCCGCGCGCCAGCCGTTCTATGCGCCGGCCTTCGAGATCAAGCTCAGCGGGTCGCCTGCGCCCAGCAAGGTCATGCGCGACATCATGGAGGTGACCTATGAGGACAGCGTCGAGAAGATCGATTCCTTCACTTTGACGGTCAACAACTGGGATGCGGAAAACCGCACCCTGAAATATGTCGGGACCAGCCCCAGCGGCCCCGATGCCGGCAATGCCAAGCTGTTCGAACCCGGCAGCCAGGTCCTGCTCTCCATGGGCTATCAGGGCGACATCCGCCCGATCATCACCGGACTGATTACGACGGTCGATGTGGAATATGCCGAGAGCGGCTCCTCCCGGCTCACGGTGCGGGGGCTCAACGTCCTCGATCGGCTGCGGCGCAAGCAATACACCTGGTCCTGGCCCGAGGACAAAAAGAGCAGCGGCATCCGCGACAGCGACATCGCCCAGGCGCTGTCGCCCAAGGCCAATGACCAGACCGGCAAGCCCGGGCTCGACATCAGGGTGGTGACCGACTCGCAAGCCGCCTCGAGCGAGCCGCTCAACCCGAATGTCTTCATGTACAACCAGTATCCCATCGTCTTCCTGATGGGCCGCGCCCGGCGCCTCGGCTATTCGCTCTTCATCGGCCAGGACGACAGCGGCGAGTATCTCTATTTCGGTCCTTCCCAGGACCTGCGCCAGGTCACCTATGTGCTCGAGTGGGGCAAGTCGCTGGCCAGCTTCCACCCGACTTACGCCACCGCCCGTCAGCTCCAGGGCGTCA
>DATFRE010000472.1:0-5454 GCA_035263545.1 Dongiaceae bacterium | reverse complement strand
AAGCGCAGCGCCGTGGAGCGGGCGATCTCGCGCATGACGATGGCGTCATCGGCGGCCCTGAGGCCGATACTGGGCTGGCAGGTGACCTCGTATTGCCGGGCGCCATACTCCGGCAGAAAGGAATCCGGCACCACCCCCGCCTGGCGCAGCGCCGCGGTAAAGATCTCGCCGAAGAGGCCCTGGCGGCGATAGGCATCGAGGCTGTAGGAGGCGCCGGGCAGCTCCTCCACCCCGGTATACACGAATTCCTGCTCGAAGGCGGCGTAGAGGCGATAGTCCACCTCCTTCTCCAAAGCGGCGAGGCCGCGGCGCAGGAAATCGCGCGGACAGCAGGCCCAGGGCCGGCCGTCGGTCTCCCGGATATCGCCGAGATAGAAGTGCTCCAGCGCGCTGTCATCGTCATAGCGCACGCGGACCGCGGTCTCCGAATCGGGCACCAGGATCAGATCGCCGGTTGCCCCGAAGGGCGTGTCGCCGATGATCCCGAAGCAGTTGATCATGCTGTTGGTGGGGACCCAGCCCACGCCCTTGATCAGCCGTTCCGGCAGATCCTTGAGCGGGAAGCCCTTGCCCCGGACCCGGCCCGCCATCTCGCAGGTGCAGACCATGACCAGCGGTTCGCGATTCATCATTGGACTCTGGGTCCCTCGTTCCTGAGCTTCATTGGGGATTCAACCAGCCGCGCATGGTCTCGAGCCGCTCCATGCGCTGCTTCGCCTCGCCCCAGCGGCGCTCATGGATGCGCACCACCATGGCCTCGGTCAAGGCGGAGAGGGCGGCGAAGGATTCCCAGCTCGAGGGCATGCTGGTGCGCAGCGCAAAGACATGGCGGGCGATGGCGGCGATGGGGGAGAGCCATTGATCCGTGAACAGTATCACCGAGGCGCCGAGGCCCGCCGCCTGGCGGGCGAAGCGCACGACATCCTCCTGATAGCGCCGGATGTCATAGACCACCAGGAGATCCTGGCGCCCGATATCGAGCAAATGCTCGACCCAGGTCGCGGTCTGGCCGCTCACCAGCTGCACCCGCGGACGCAGCTCGCGCAGATGGAGATAGAACTGCAGCGCCACGCTGCCGGTGAAGCGCCCGCCGATGAGCAGCACACGGCGGCGCCGATCGGCAAGCAGCTCCACCGCCGCCTCGAAGGCCGGGCGCGGCACCTCGGCGAGCGAGCGCTCCACATTGGCGATCATGGCGCGGCCATAGCTGGCGATGAAGTCGCGCGCCGGGGCCGGCGATCTCTTGTCCGGCGGCGCCGCCTTGGCGAGCGGCGTCTGCAGGCGCAGCTCCAGCTCGTCGCGCAGCGCCTTCTGGAAATCGGGATAGCTGGGAAAGCCGAGCTTGGCGACGAGGCGCAGGATAGTCGGGCCGCTGACGCTCGCGCGGCGCGCGAACTGCGCCACCGGCTCCAGCCCCGGGACCGGATAGTTGGCCAGCAAATCGAGGGCCGGCCGGCGCTCGGTCGGCGTCAGCCGCGCCAAGCTCTGGCGGATGGTCTCGGCGATGGAGAGCGCCGCGGTGTCGGCCATGATCTGCTCTGACGGCGGGAATACCCCGAACAAAGATTACAGATTTGACTGAGATTTGGCATTGTGAAATTCTGGATACAACTAAATCGGCCGCTGCAGGATCGCGGCCTCACGCGGAGGCAGCCATCGGACGCCGTCGGAGATGGACTCCGGACGAGCGGGTCGCACCCGTTCTTCCGGCTCCGGCCTATGGCGCCGCGAGCAGTCAGGGATGGACGGCATGGCCGAGCGAGCGCATCTGAGGGAAGCCGCCCCGCTGCTCGTCACCCGCGAGCTCACCAAATCCTTCCGCAGCCTGGTGGCGTTGCGCAATCACCATATCGAGGTGCGCGCCGGCGAGGTGGTGGGCGTCATCGGCCCCAACGGCTCCGGCAAGAGCACCTTCTTCAACCTCGTGACCGGCTTCCTGAAGCCCAATACCGGCGTGGTCGAGTTCGCCGGCGCGCCGATCCAGAATCTCGCCGCCCCGGCCATCGTGCGCCTGGGCATCGCCCGCACCTTCCAGGGCACTCGACTGTTCAAGCGCCTCAGCGTGATCGAAAACCTGCGCGCCGCCGCCCAGCTCCGCCACCGCCTGAACCTGGTGGATGCCGTGTTCGGCCTGCCGCGGCTCGGGCGGGTCGGCCAGGCGGTGGACCGCCTCGCCGCCGAAATGCTGGAGCTGGTCGGGCTCGCCGCGCGTGCCCGGGACCGCGCCGCCGATCTGCCCTATGGCGATCAGCGCCGGCTCGAGCTGGTGCGGGCACTCGCCACCTCGCCGCGCCTGCTGATGCTGGACGAGCCCGCAGCCGGCATGAACGCGGCGGAGACCAAGGGGCTGATGGCGCTCATCGACGAGATCCGACACCGCTATCGCCTCGCGGTGATCGTGGTCGAGCACGACATGGACCTGATCATGAATCTCTGCGACCGGATCCAGGTGCTGGCCCATGGCGAGGTGATCTTCGAAGGCACGCCGCGGGAGGTGCAGGCCAATCCCCAGGTCCGCGAGGTCTATCTTGGCCAGGCCTGACAGCCGCGCAGCGACCGCGCTCGCCTTCGCCGAATCCAGCGAGCCGCCGTTGCTGGCGATCGAGGGCTTGCGCGTCGCCTATGGCGCCGTCGCCGCCATCCGCGGGGTCAGCCTCACGGTCCGGGCCGGCGAGGTCGTGGCCCTGCTCGGCGCCAATGGCGCGGGCAAGAGCACCATGCTGCGCGCCATCTCCGGCATCGTGCGGCCGCGGGCGGGCCATATCCGCCTCGCGGGCCAGGCCATCGAACGCTTGTCGCCGGCGCGCATCGTGCGCCTCGGTATCGGCCATTGCCCCGAAGGCCGGCGCATCTTTGGCTCGCTCAGCGTCGCCGAGAACCTCCGGCTCGGGGCCGCGACCCGGGTCGATCGCGCTGGCGTGGCGGAGGATCGCGAGCGCATGCTGGCGCTGTTCCCCATCCTGCGCGAGCGGGCGCAGCAGCCGGCCGGCACGCTTTCCGGCGGCGAGCAGCAGATGCTGGCGCTCGCCCGCGCCCTCATGGCCCGGCCGCGCCTGCTGCTGCTCGACGAACCCTCGCTCGGCCTCGCACCCCTTCTGGTGCAGCAGATCTTCCGGCGCCTCGCGGAGCTGAAGGCCGCCGGCACCACCATGCTGCTGGTGGAGCAGAACATCGCCGTCGCTCTCGACCTCGCCGACCGCGCCTATGTGCTGCGCACCGGGGAGATCGGGCTCGAGGGCTCCGCCGCCAGCCTCGAGGCCGATTACGAGCGGGTGGCCGAAGCCTATCTCGGGGCCCGGCCCAATCTGGAGGGAAGGTCGTGAGCCCGCTGCTCTACATCACCCAGCAGGTCATCAACGCCGTGGCGCTCGGCAGCCTCTATGCCCTGGTCGCCATCGGCCTCTCCATGGTCTTCGGCATCTTGCGCATGGCGAACTTCGCCCATGGCGACATGATGATGGTCGGCGCCTTTGCCACGCTGGTGCTGGGCGCGCTCGGCCTTCCCTTCGGCTGGGCCGTGCTTGCCGGCATCGCGGCCGGGGCGCTCGCCGGCATCATCATCGAGCGCACCGCCTATCGCCCAGTGCGCAACGCGCCGGAGGTGACGCTGCTGCTCACCAGCCTCGCCGTCACCTATATCCTGGAGAATCTGGGCATCCTGATCTTCACCAGCTCGCCCCAGAACTTCCCGGTGCCGGACTGGATGAACGATGCGGTCCAGCTCGCCGGCGGCCAGATCACCTTCACCCAGATCAACATCCTGACCGTGATCCTGACCGGCATCGCGCTTGCCGGCCTGGGCTGGTTCGTGACCCGCACCGATCTCGGCCTCGGCATGCGCGCCGCCGCCGAGGATATCGGTGCGGCCCATCTCGTCGGGCTCGACGTCAACCGCCTGATCGTCGTCGCCTTCGCCATCGCCTCGGGCTTCGCCGGTCTCGCCGGCATCCTCTGGGCGGCGCAGTCGGGAGTGGTGGAGCCCCATATGGGCTTCACGCCCCTGCTGAAGGCCTTCGTCGCCGCCATCATCGGCGGCTTCGGCAGCATCGCGGGCGCGCTGCTGGGTGGCTATCTCCTGGGGGCGCTCGAGGTCTTCATCGTCGCCTTCCTGCCCTCGGAGGTTTCGCCCTATCGCGACGCCATCGTCTTCACGCTGCTGATCGCCTTCCTCTTGTTCCGGCCCAACGGGCTGCTCAGCCGCGCCCAGGAGGTCAAGCTATGAGGGTTAAGCCGTGAGCCGCGCCGCCGCCCCGCTTCTGGCCATTCTCGGGATCGCGATCCTGGCGGCGATCAGCCTCACCGCGCCCAAGCTCGTCGGCGACTATTACGTCCGGGTGCTGATCGTCATCTGCATCAACGCGATCCTGGTGGTGTCGCTCGGCATCGGCAACGGCTTCACCGGCGTCTTCTCCCTCGGCCACGTCGGGTTCGTTGCCGTCGGCGCCTATGTCTCGGGCATCCTCTCGCTCCCGGCCAAGGCGAAATCCGCCTATCTGCCGGATCTCCCCGCCTTGCTTTCGGGCTGGGACCTCTCCTTCCTGCCGGCGACCATCGTGGCGGGCCTCGTCTGCGTGATCCTCGCGCTCCTGGTAGGAGCGCCGCTGATGCGGCTCTCCGGCCATTTCGTCTCGGTCGCGACGTTGGGATTCCTCATCATCGTCAATGTCGTGCTGATCAATGCCGAGGACTTCACCCGCGGAGCGCGAACCTTCACCGGCGTGCCGCTCGAGACGACGCTACCCTGGGCGCTGGGCTGGCTCGTCGTCACCCTCCTGGTGGTGGCGCGCATCGTCTATTCGCCGAAGGGCCGCGCCTATCGCGCGGTGCGCGAGGACACCATCGCCGCGCAAGCCATCGGCATCCAGGTCCTGCCGACGCGGCTCTCGGCCTTCGTCATCGGCGCCTTCTTCGCCGGGGTGGGCGGTTCGCTCTACGGCCACTATCTCGGCTCCTTCTCGCCGGCGAGCTTCTATTTCGCCTATACCTTCTCGCTCATCAGCATGCTGGTCATCGGCGGCATGCAGAGCCTGACCGGCGCCGTCTTCGGCGTGCTGCTGGTCTCGATCCTTTCCGAGCTGCTGCGCAATCTGGAGCGCGGCTTCTCGCTGGGGGCGATCGAGGTTCCGCCCCTCTACGGCGCGAGCCAGATCGTGCTCGGCATCATCTTCATCCTCATCATGATCTTCCGTCCGAGCGGCGTGGTCGGCGATCACGAGCTGGGTTTCGGACGAAGGCGGTGACCACATTCACAAAGGGAGAGAAGGAGGCGACATCATGAGGCTGACAAGACGCGACATGCTGGGGCTGACCGCAGGGGCCGGCCTCGCGATCACGGGCGAGACGCTCTGGTCCCGCCACGCTTCGGCGGCCGATACGATCAAGTTCGGCGCGCCCTTCAATGTGACGGGCGGGCTCTCGTCGCTCGACGCGCCCGCCCTCAACGGCGCCAAGCTG